>JBFJPA010000431.1:0-4364 GCA_041617355.1 Longimicrobiales bacterium | reverse complement strand
GGTCGAACGGCAGCACGCGAACCTGCGTCATGACACGGATCGCGCTGGTGAACGCGCCCTGCAGGACCAGGCCGGCGGGCGCATGGCGCGCGGCAAGCTCGATGGCCGGGCCCGACCCCACCGATGCGCCGTACACGACGAGCCGGTCTGGCGAGATACCGAGTGTACCCGTCGCGTACGCCCACGCGGCTTCGGCGTCCGCCGTCGCCTTCGCAGCCGTGGGCGGTCCACCCGTACTTTCCCCGTAGCCCCGGTAGTCGTAGCCGATCACGCCGAAGCCCAGGTCGCGAAGGTATTCGAGCAACGGCAACACGTGGCCGAGGTCCTCGGCATTCCCGTGGCTGTAGAGGATGGTGTAGGTCGCGTCCGGGTTGGGCAGGTGGGCCAGCGCAATCGACCCGTTCTCGCCGGCTGGCACCCGGACCCACGGAAATGTCTGCGATCCATACGAAGGTGGCGGCGGGAAGAACATGAGCCGGTCGGCGAGCCACGGCGCGGCGAGAGCGAAGACGCCGTAGACGATGAATCCGGCGATGAGCAGCTTCAGCATGGAGCGCTCATACCCTCGGCGCGATGAAGCGATCAGTTGTGGCTGAGGCGATTCTCACTAGAATGCCTGCTTGAAGTGAGCAGTCCCTGACGACCCGAGGCCCCGGAGGCCGTATGCGACGCCATGGCTCGACGCTCCTCCTGGTCGGCTGCATTGTCCTGTTCTTTGGCTGTGGCGAGACGGGCTCGACCACGACGACCGCCACGATCACGACGGACAGCAGCCGGCTGGCCGTCCCGGGCGGCGAGATCTGGTACCGCGTGACGGGCACGGGATCCGGCACGCCCGTCATTCTGCTGCACGGCGGGCCAGGCTTCAACAGCTTCTACCTCAAACCGCTCGAAGCTCTCGGCGACGATCGCCTCGTCGTGCGCTACGACCAGCTCGGCAGCGGCAAGTCCGACGCGGTCACCGACACGAGTCTGTTCACGATCCCGCACTTCGTGGCGGAACTGGATGCACTGCGCACCCACCTCGGACTGGATCGCGTGCACCTGTACGGCCATTCGTGGGGCACGATCCTGGCCGTCGAGTACTATCGCGCGCACCCGGACCGCGTCGCCAGCCTCGTTCTCGGCAGCGCCGCACTCGACATCCCCGAGTGGAACCGCCACGCGCGGGAGCTGATCACGACGCTGCCCGACTCGATGCAACGGGCCATTGAGATCCGCGAAGCCGAACAGAACTACGAGGCGCCGGACTACCAGGCGGCGCTGAACGAGTTTTATAGCCGGTACGTGTTCCTGCGCCCGAACGCGGCCGATCTCGACAGCACGTTCGCCACGTTCAGCCCTGCCATCTACGGGTACATGTGGGGGCCGAGCGAGTTTTCGGGCATCGGCACGCTGAAGGACTACAACGCCCTACCGTTCCTTCCGAGCATCACGGTGCCCGTGCTCTACACGGTCGGCGAGGTGGACGAGGCGAATCCGGAGACGATTCGTCACCATGCATCGCTCACACCGGGCGCGCGCGTCGTCGTCATTCCGGATGCTGCGCACATCACGGCGTGGGACAATCCGACGGCCGATATCCAAGCCGTGCGCACGTTCCTGCGGGAGGTCGATCCCAAACGGTAAACGTGACGATGTCACACGCGCCGGTCGACGCGGAACGCGAACTCGCGGCCGAGCCCGCCGGCCGTGGCCAGCTGGATCCAGAGCACGGCGAGGTTTTCGAGTAGCGCGGCGTTACGGAGCGGGCCCGCGTCGCGGCCGTGAAAGCCCATCCGGTCGGCGAGCTCGATGAGCCCTGCCTTGGCCGCGTCGTCATCGCCGGCGAACAGCGCATCGGCGGGACCGCCGGCGAGCGCGGGGCTGCGCTGGATCTCCGCGCCGAAATGGTTGAAGCCTTTCACGACGCGGAGCTCGGGGAACGTCGCGGCCAGCTGCTGCGCGACCGAGCCCTGCGGCGGCGGCGTCCAGACGGGCCCGCCATCCCAGCGCAACGGATTCGTGCAATCGACGAGTACCCTGCCGCTCGGAATGTCGGCCGACCGCGTGGCGTCGACGGCCGCACCGGCCGGTACGGCGAGCAGCACGATGTCGGCGTCGCGCGTCGCGCTCGGCGCGTCCAGCACGTCCAAGTGAGACAGGCCGTCATGCAACCCGCTTCGCGTTGACGCGGCATCGCGCACGCCGAAGCTCACCTTCACACCGGCCCCGACGAACCGTTCGGCCAGCGCCCGACCCACACTGCCCGCACCGAGTATGGCGACCGTCGACATGCCAACCTCCCTCAGCGACCCAGCGCTTCGATGACCAACCGTGCGGCGGCGCCCGAGTAGGCCCGCCCGTGGAGGCAGGCTGCCCCGCCTACCCGCCTGTCCAGCAAGTCCCCACGAAGGGGGTGGGGGGTTCCTGATCCCGAGGGGCGTTTCTGACGGAAAGATTGCGATTGAGTCACTTTCCGGGGAGGCCTCATGTCGGTCGCCACGTCGACCCTGGATCTGTACCCGCCGACCGCGCACGATCGGCTGAAGCGAAGCTCGAAGCGCGTTTTCGCGGAAGCTCTCTTGTTGGCGACGGTCATTCATTTCCTCGTCCTCACGTTCGCGCCGCCGCTCGTGGCGCCGGATGTCTCATTCGGCGTGGTCGAGCTGTCCATGGTGGATCTGCCGCCGGAAATCCATATCCCGCCGCCGCCGCAGACGATCGCGCGGCCGGCGGCACCGGTCATCACGGCGAGCGCGGAAGTGTCCGAGGACATCACGATCGCGCCGACGACGTTCGACGCCCAGCCGGCCTCGGCGTTGCCGCCGCCGCCGGCCGCCAAGGCGGGCGACGAGGAGGTGCTGTCGCGGGCCCCGGTCTTCACGCCGTACACGGTCGCGCCCACGCTGCGCAACCGCGAGGAAGTGGGCACGCAGTTGGTGAAGCTCTACCCGCCGCTGCTGCGTGATGCGGGCATCGGCGGCACGGTCCTCGTCTGGTTCTTCATCGACGTCGAGGGCAAGGTCCAGCGCACGCTCGTACACACGCCGAGCTCGTACGAGGGGTTCAACGAGGTCGCGCTCGAGATCGCGGAGATCATGCAGTTCACACCCGCCCGGAACCGCGATAAGCTCGTGCCCGTGTGGGTGGCGATCCCGATCACGTTCACCACGCGGTAGCGGGCCTGGCGCGCGTTGCGGAGGGGCGGGACGGCAGGACCGTTCCGCCCCGTTCTGCATTCCCCACAGGTCCGCTCACACGGCGCCGAGCACCTTCGCTGCCTGGTTGTAGTCGTCGGGCGAAACCCAGAACAACGCGCCATAACGGCCCGCACCGGCGGCGACGGCATCGAGCGCGATGATGTTGATGCCGGCGGTCCCGAGCTTGCGCGTGATCCCGGCGGCTGCGCCGATCCGGTCCTCGCCCTCGACCAGGAACGCGCGTTTGCGCTCGCTCAGATCGAGGCCGGCTTTGCGGGCCGCGGCCTTCAGCTTCGCGCCGTCTTCAGGCACGAGATCGACCTGTGCGCGGCGCCCGGACGGAAACACGTGCAGGGCCCGTAGGTTGACGCCTTCCGCGTGCAGTGTCTCGAGTAAGCGCGCGCCCTCGCCCGGCTTGTGCGGCACGGTGACGTACCAGTAGTCGACCTTTCGAATGACGTCCGCCATGGTTGGCCTCCCGCGTTCGGTGCGGCGGATGAAACCATGCGGCAGCCGTGCGGCTGTCAGCGGATCAAATAGAACTCCGTCTGTCGGCCGGCGATCCAGTCCCAGCCGCCGCCGAGGAGGGCCGCGTCCTCCTCGAGTGCGAAGCGGACCTCCTGTCCGCCCCATTCCGAAACGGCGTGTCGCGCGTTCAACTCGATGGAATGCCACGTATCGGCGCGTAACACGTAATCCCCGCGAACGGGCACGCCGTCCTGGTAGTCGGTCATGCCGATGGGCGGGCCGGCGCCGTGACCGTGGTAACCGATGGCGTGGCAGTAGATGGTGGCCGCGATCCCTTCCGTCTTCGCCTGTGCCAGTGCCGCGGCCAGTGCCTGGTTGCCCGTGCCGCCGACGCGGCCGTGCATCATGACGAGGTCCTGCAGCCGGTTCGCCTTGCGCAGGCCTTCCTTCAGACCGGCCGGCGCGTCCGTTTCGCCCGGCAGCAGGACGTACGCGTTGTGCTGTGTGTCCGTCGAGTAGCCGAGTGCGATCAGCCCGAAGTCCGTGTGCAGCATGTCCCCGCGCTGGATGACGTGTCCGGATTCCGGCACCGGCGAAGGCAGTCCGCCCTTGCGTTGAATGCTGACGGACGGGTGGAACCACTTGCCCAGGCCCATCTCCGCCACGCGCTGTCGCATCCACCACACGACGTCCTCGGTGGTCGTCACGCCCGGC
>JBFJPA010000430.1:0-4364 GCA_041617355.1 Longimicrobiales bacterium | reverse complement strand
TCCTGCGGTCGGCTTACTCCGAGCGTCAGCTCGAAGAGGTCATGACCGACTTCTGGTTCAATCACTTCAACGTGCACTTCGGCAAGGCCCTCACGCGCTACATGATCGCGGACTACGAGCGCGAGGCGATCCGCCCACACGTCTTCGGCCGTTTCGAGGACATGTTGCTCGCGACGGCGAAGCACCCAGCCATGCTCTTCTATCTCGACAACTGGACGAGCATCGCGCCGGATTCGCTCCGCTCGGATGACGTGGAACGTGGGCGGCAGATGCGCCGCATCGCGGGTCTCAGCGATCGTCAAAAGGATCAGCTCGTCGGCAGTGGGCGGTTGAGCCGCGAACAGCTGCGTCGAATCGAAGAGGCGGGCCCGATGCTGGAGCAGGCGAACCGTCGCCTGCGTGATCGCGGCCTGAATGAGAATTACGCGCGCGAGTTGCTCGAGCTGCACACGCTCGGCGTGGACGGCGGCTACACGCAGCAGGACGTGATCGAGCTGGCGCGGGTTCTGACGGGTTGGTCGTTCGTGCCGCCGCGGCAGCCCGGCGCGTCCTTGCCCCGCCCGCTCGCGAACGTCGAGCCCGGCACGTTCGTCTTCAATGCGTTCGGCCACGATACCCACGAGAAGGTCGTGCTGGGCGAGCGTGTGGTCGCCGGCGGCGTCGAAGAGGGAGAGGCGGTAATCCGCATGCTGGCGCGGCATCCGGCGACGGCGCATTTCCTCGCGACGAAGCTCGTCGAGCGATTCGTGTCGGACGCGCCGGACCCCGCCTTCGTTGACGAGCTGGCAAACGTCTATCTGCGCACGGACGGCGATCTGCGCGAAGTCACCCGAGCGCTGTTCACGTCCGACCGCTTCTACGCGACCGACGTACGCGGCGCCAAGGTGAAGACGCCATTCGAGCTGGTCGTCAGCGCCGTGCGGGTCACGGACGCCCGCGTCGGCCCGTCCCGCAAGCTCGTCGAAACTCTGCGTGCGATGGGCCACCTGCCGTACAACGAACCGGCGCCGACGGGATTCCCGGCCGTCAGCGAAGATTGGATCAACAGTGGCGCCATGCTGGCCCGTATGAACTTCGCCCTCGACCTCGCCGCCGGTCGTGTGGATGGCGTCCGCCTCGATGCGGCGCGCGTCGACTTGGCGGAGACGAAGCCCGATGCGGCGCTGGACGCCGTGCTCGCACGGCTTCTGCCCGGCACGGAGACCGAGGCGCTGGCGACCGCCATCCGCGCGGATCTCGAGCGGAACGTCGAAGCGGAGTCGCCGGGTGCGCAACTCGCGCGCGCCATCGGCCTCGCACTCGGCTCGCCCGAGTTCCAGCGTCGTTGAAGGAAGGAGAAACCGATGTCCATGATCAATCGTCGTGCGTTCGTACGGAGCGGCGGCCTGGCCCTGCTCGCGCTCGGACTGCCACCGGAGTTCGTGACGCGCTCGCTGCTCGCTCAGACGCGCGGCGCGGCACGCAAGAAGACGCTCATCTGCATCTTCCAGCGCGGGGCCGTGGATGGCTTGAGCATGGTCGTGCCGTTCGGCGAGAAGGCCTACTACGCGGGAAGGCGAAACATCGCGATTCAGGCGCCCGGCCGTGAGAACGGCGCCGTGGACCTCGACGGGTTCTTCGGCCTGCACCCTTCGCTCTCGCCGCTGCACGATTTATTCAAGCGAAACGAGCTGGCCATCGTACACGCCGTCGGATCGCCTCACCCGACCCGGTCGCATTTCGACGCGCAGGACTTCATGGAGTCCGGCACGCCGGGCGAGAAGGCGACGCGCGACGGCTGGCTGAATCGCGTGCTGGCGGAGACCGACTGCGACGCGTGCGCCGGACGGTCTCTCGCCGACGGCGCCGCCCACACGGCGGATCACGTCGCGGGCCAGACGGGCATGGCCATGGTGCCGGCACTGCGCGGCATCGCCATGGGCCCGGCGCTCCCGCGCGCACTGCGTGGCCGGCACCCGACCCTCGCCATCGAGGACCTCGACAACTTCGGCATCGCGAACGGTCGCGATGCATCCCTCGAGGACACCTTCGCCCGTGTCTACCGCACAGGCAACGACGAGGTCATCGGCGGCGCTGCGGACGGCGCGTTCGACGCCGTCCAGATCCTGAAGGCCGCGAACCTGGCATCGTACCGGCCGGCCAGCGGCGTGCGCTACCCACAGGGCAACTTCGGTCGGTCGCTCAGCCAGATCGCGCAGTTGATCAAGGCTGGCATCCCGGTCGAGATCGCCTTTGCCGACATCGGTGGATGGGACACGCACCAGGCGCAGGGCGGCGCGCAGGGCCAGCTCGCTCGCCGGTTCGACGAGCTCGCCGCCGGCATCCGCGCGCTCTACGACGACCTCGGCGACCGCATGGACGACGTCGTCATCCTCACGATGTCGGAGTTCGGACGCACAGTTGCCGAGAACGGATCCGGCGGCACCGACCACGGTCATGCCAACTGCATGTTCGTCATGGGCGGCGGCGTCGCTGGCGGCCGCATCGTCGGCGACTGGCCGGGCCTGGCGCGAGAGCAGCTCTACCAGGGCCGCGATCTCGCCTTGACCACCGACTTCCGCGACCTGTTCGCCGAAGTCGTGCACGGCCACCTCGGCGCGAAGAACCTCGAGACGGTGTTTCCCGGCCACGCCATCGACCCGGCCGGCTGGCGGGGTGTCTTGCGCGGCTGAGGCCGGGGAGCGGGCCCCTCGGCCCCGGCTCTCGAGCGGTTCAGGCCAGCACGGTTGCGCCCGTGGCGATGACCATGTTGTTGACGACAGAATCGTTCATGCGCGCGACCGGCTTGCCGCCGCCATTCAGTCGCACCATCGCGCCCTTGATGTCGGTGATGCCACCGGCCGACACCGTCAGCGAACCGCCACAACGGATGGTCAGACCCGCGGAAGCCTCGATCGTCGCCATCGCCCCGCCGTCCTTGATCGTGATCACCTTGAATAGTTCCTCGAGCTGTTGCTCCAGCTCGGCGACGCGCGCCTCCAGCTTCGCCTCCGTACGGTGAATGCCCGCAGTCGGCTTGCCCGGTTGCCAGGACATGTGCGCTCCTCGTCTCGGTGGACGTGTAGGTCAAGGTCAAGGTCTTCGCCGACGGCGCGCCGCGCCAGCGTCCCGCCTTCTTGCGCTCTCAACTCGTCGGTCCGACGATCGCGAACTTCACGACGTAGCTCACGTCCAGCTCGTCCCGCCAGACTGCCCAGATGTGTTCCCGCTGGAAGACCGGGTGCGGGAACGTCGCGAATCCCTTCGGTGCGTGCACGCGGCCGACATACCGTCCGTCCGGCTCGAAGACATCGAAGACGACGGGCGTGCGGAACCGCGGCGGCGGCGGCCGGTTCGGGTCGGGCGAGGGCGTGCGCTCCTCGTCCGGTATGCGCTCGGCGACCGCCGCGACCTGGACCCAGATGCGGCCATCGCGACCCGCATACAGCCCCGTGACCGGCGCCTTCGTGTCGGGGATCGGCGGTCCGTTCCAGCGCCAGTCCGGGACCGTGTTCCGCATGTTGCGCGTCGCACGCTCCTGCGCGTCCGCTTTTTCTTCGGGCAGCACCGGAACCGGCTCGGCGTTGCGCGACATACGCACCACGGTGCCATCCGCACTGTGCAGGTCGATCGCGTACGCATCACCGATCGTCGTGAGAATGCCCCCGCTCGGGTGCATCGCCCAGCCAAACTGACCTGTGAACGGCACATTGCTGACCGACCGGCTGCCCTCCCGCGCCGCCACGATCTCTTTCCGCTCGATGCGGTAACGCGGAATGGCAAAGGTATCGAGGGGCGTTCCGTTCGGTGACATCCGGACCAGGTTCGTGATCCACAGCTGCGTCGGCCACGGTTGTTCGCCGGGACCGGGCTCCCGGATGACGATGGCGTACGCGTGGCCGGCGTCATCGACCGCGAGCGGCGCGGACGTCTGGAAGCCGCCCCGGCCGAGCCACTCCGAGTCGTAACTGCCGTCCGGCTTGTAGACCGTGTACCGTGCGTTCCCGGGATCCCGCAGTACGACGCGTCCATCGGGCAATGCGGCCAGGCCACCGTCCGAGCTCGCGTATTCACCGGGGCCGCCCCCCTTCCGCCCCAACGTTCCCATGTACGAGCCGTCCGCCGCGTACTTCCGTAGCGCAGGCACCTGCCGATCGTAGAGGTAGATGTTGCCTTCGCCATCCTCCGCCAGGCCGGCCACCAAACCCAGGATCTCATGATCGGCCCCTTCCAGCCGGCCGATCCGGACGCGCTCCACGAGCTCCACCGGACCGCCGTACACGCTCCCCGCAACCGTGTGCACGACGATCGTGTCGCCCACCGTATCGACCCGGGCCTCCCATACCGCGGTCGACGCGTCCGACCGGCCGCAGCCAGCGGGCAGG
>JBFJPA010000429.1:0-4367 GCA_041617355.1 Longimicrobiales bacterium | reverse complement strand
GCTTGATCTCACGACGGTACGATCGATCCTCGCGCGGCCGCCGGCAGGCCAGGTCCACGACGCGCGCGTCCAGCAACGGCGAACGCAATTCGACGCCATCCTCCAGCGCAATGCCCGCGAGCGAGCCGAACGCGCGGTACGTGTACGGCGTCGTCAGGGCGAACCAACGCTCGCCATCCTCGACACGCCCACCGATGACTTTCGGCAGGCACGCCCGCTCGCGCTCCAGCACGCCGTGCTTCACGAAGTACTCGCGGCGAAACCAGTTGGGCAGATAACGCATGAACCGGGGCATCGGCATCAGCACGTCGCCGATCCGGCGCAGCACACGCGAGGGCGACTCGCCGAGTCGCGTGCCGATCGCGAAACGCAACAGTCGACGCAGCTCCCGGCCACCGCGCGCCTGCCACTCCCGCCGCAGCTCGAGCCAGCGCCCGCCGAACAACAGATCCGCGAGAAACCCCTCCGATACCTGGAACAACTGATCGCCACCGTTGCCGTCCAGCGCGACGCGCGCATTCAGCGCGCGCGTCTCCGCCACGAGCCGGCGATTCCACAACTCGAAGTGGTGCACGAAGGCGACGTCACGCGCCGCTGCCCGCTCGGCTGGCCGATCGAAGTACGGGATCTCGGCGATCGGTACCCAGCGGATCGGCGTGTGCCAGAACTTGCCGATCGCGTCGATGTATTCGTCCTCTCGACCGCTGTCGCCCGGCGGATAACTCACCGATACCGGCTGGAGGACATCCGTCTCGCCCCGACCCGCGTACATTCCCGCGCCGAACACGGCCGTCGAATCCCAGCCCCCGCTCATCCAGACCGCCGTCTTCGTTCCGGCCGGGTCCAGCCGTTCCGCGACCGCTCGCGCCAGCCGGTCCCTCAGATCTGCGGCCGCGTCCTCCAGCGGCCGGCGGTCGGGCGCCTCGTGCAACGGCGGCCGCCACCACCGCCAGGTGCGGGCTCCCCGCGCCGGGCTCCAGCGCAGCGCACACCCGCTCGGCAACTCGCGAACGCCCTGCCAGCACGTTTCATCGCTGCCACCCCACAGATCGGCTGCATGCTCGGCGAGCACAGCGCCGTTCCAGTCCGGAACGCTTGGGAGTAGCGCTAGAAGGGCCCCCGCCTGCGACGCGACGACGATCCGGCCCGGTAGCTCCGCGAAATACAGCGGTCGCTTCCCACCAAAGTCCCGGGCACAGAACAACTCCCGCGACTCCTCATCCCACACCGCGAACGCGAAGTCGCCCTCCAGCCACTCGACGCTTTCCGAACCCCAGGCATCATAGGCCGCAGCGATCCAGGCCGTTGCGTCCGGTACTTCCGGCGTCCTGTCGCTGAGCCGGGTAGCCAGGTCGCCTCGGTAGTAGAGCGTCGCATCCGCCACCGCCGCACGCCGACCCCAGCGTTCGACCCGGGCCGCTCCCGCATGCCCCGACGCCTCCTCCCACTCGGCCCGCGCGACCGCCAGGCTCCCCCCCTCAAGAGCCATCGCGCCGATGCGCTCCGCGCCGCGCCCACGCATTCGCGTCAACGCGTCCGCCAGCGACGGCCAAGTCGGTACGGGCTCGCCGAAGACGGCGAGAATGGAGCTCAAAGTGCCTGCCGATGAGGAAGAAACAGATGTGGCCCACGGCCCTCCGTGTCTTCGAAGCAAGCCACATGCCTCGTGAAACAGACGGTGAAACCGTGGAGTTACGGGAAATCTCGGACGATTGGCGATGCAGCGACGGGACGCGCGGAGTTCCTACTGTGGCCTTTGAGCCGCACCCTCCGCCGCGTCGGAAGCCGCCGGACGGACGCGCAGGACGCGGTCGTCATCCGGACCTGCGACGCCGCGCCCATCGCGGTTGCTCGTCGTGAGGTAGATCCAGCCGTCGGGCCCCATCCGCACGGCTCGGATGCGGCCGAACCGGCCGTCGAGCACGGCCTCGATGCAGTTGGGGGTGAGTGGCGCGAGAGAGTCCGCGTCGAAGTGGATGCGGAACAGGTCGCGTCCGGCGAGGCCGGAAACGAACAGGTCCCCCTGCCAGGCCGGCTCGCCTCGCCAGAACGCCATGCCTGCGGGAGCGATCGCCTCGGTCCATTGAATGATGGGTGGGCGGTAGCGTGGCGCCTCGACGCGGCCGGCCTCGGCGGGCCAGCCGTAGGCGATGCCGGCTTCGACCCGGTTGATCTCATCGTGGCCGGTCCGGCGGTCCTCGGCCAGGAGGCCGGTCGGGCCGTGGTCGGTCGCGAAGAGCGCGCCTTCGTTCCAGTCGAGGGCCTGCACGTTGCGAAACCCGCGCGCGAAGACGGGCGAGCCTGCGAAGGGCCCGTCCTCGGGGGTCGTGCCATCGGAATTGTAGCGGAGGATCGATGCGGCTCGGGTCTTCATCGAGATCGCGAGACTCGGTTCGGCGGCATCGCCGGTGCCGAGCCAGAGCTTGCCGTCCGGACCGAATCGAAGCGCGCCGCCGACGTGCAGCTGCCCGGCTGGAATTCCGTCGATGACTGCGACGGGATCGACACCGACGCCGTCGGCGTCGTGAAGCCGCAGCACGCCGGTCGTGATGGGATACCCGCCTTCTTCGGTCAGAGCACGCTCGGCCCGGCGGACGATCCCCGCAATGGGCCCGCCGAGATCGGCCAGGGTCGTGACGGCGATGAAGACGTGTCGGCTGGTCTCGAAATCCGGCGCGATGTCGATGCCCATGAGTCCGGCCTCGGCCTGATTGAGGACCGGGATCGTCGTCCAGGGCTCGACGAGGAGCTGGCCGTCGCGAATCATGCGAATACGACCGGCGCGCTCCGTGACGAGGATCCGGCCGTCAGGCAGAAACGCGAGGTCCCAGGGCACCTCGAGACCGGTCGCAACGACCTCGACCTGCGGCTGCGCGCCGATATCGGCCGTGCAAACCGGCAGCGCCTCGGCGAATGCCGTCGGGAACGCCGCGGCATCGTCGGATCCCGGATCGCGCGGCGCTTCACCATCACACGCCACGGCGAGCAGTGCGAGGACGAACCCAGATCGCTTCATCAGGGAATCTTCGCGTTTTTTACCGTGTGATGCGAGTCGTGCCACGCGGAGTACTGGAGCATGGTGAAGCGGCCAGTCGGATAACGGATGTCCTCGGATGCGTGCATGGGCCTCGGTCAGTTTCAGGGAGCCTGGCGGAACTCGCCGGTGCTGCGGTCAATCCGTTCCAGCACGCGGCGTACCGTCTCGACGGCGTTCGCGTGGAACTCGGGTTGAATGCGTTCGGCGTCGTCGGTGGGCCGATGATAATCGGCGTGATCCTCGACGCCGAAATAGAGAAACGGAATCCCGACTGCGTGGAAGGCGCCGTGATCGGAGGCGGAGGTCCAGTCGTCGGTGGGCCGCGCGCCCGGGCGATCGTGCCCCTTCAACAGCTTGACGGGCGCAACCGGCGTAATGGCGTCGATGATCGGCTCGAGCTCAGCGTAGTGCGCCGTGCCCGCGACGTAGAGCTCGCCCGCGTCGTTGCGGCCGATCATGTCGAGGTTGACGGTCACGACCACGCGGTCGAGCGAAACGGGCGGTGAATCGACGAACGCACGCGCACCGCGGAGACCCAACTCCTCGGCATCGAATGCCACGAACAGCATCGATGTCGAAGGCGGGTTGTGTTTGAACCAGGTGGCGAGCGCGAGCAATCCAGCAACGCCGGACGCGTTGTCATCGGCGCCATTGAAGACGGTGCCGTCCCGTGTGCCGAGGTGGTCGTAGTGCGCGGTGACGACGATCCAGCGATCCGGCTCGTTGGTGCCGCGCACCGAACCGATCAGGTTCACGCCCTGTGTGCCGGCGCCACCCCGGGCGGGCAGGTCGAACGGCTGCGTGAAGCCGCCGGCGATGGGGTCGAGACCGATCTCGGCGAAGCGGTGCAGCAGCCAGTTGCGTGCACGTTCGCCTCCGATCGTGCCGGCCGCCCGTCCCTCGAGCGAATCGGCCGCCAGCACGGCGACGTCCCGGGCGAGGGTAGCGGCGTCGATCCGCTCGGTCGTCACCTGGGCGCACGCCGGCGCGACGCCCGCCGCCGTCAGGAACGCGCTGAGCCATAACAGTCGAGTCGTGCCCCTCACACCTGTCTCTCCCGTTCGAGTCGCCCACGCCCGCGACGATCTCGCCAGAGCGCGCCGTGCTTGACGAAGCGGTGCGTACACCGAGAGCTTGCCCGGCGTTGCACGCCCGGCCGCGATCTCGTGATCGACTCCGTCCCGGCTCACGCTACATCCATACCGCCGGGCTTGAGCTTGCGGGCCCGTCCTCTCACGCTACCTCCGCGCGCGTGCGCCGAGAACCTGCAACGTGGAGCAAACTGTGACCAGCCGCCGTGACGTCCTCCGGTCCCTGCGCCAGCGGCCCG
>JBFJPA010000428.1:0-4393 GCA_041617355.1 Longimicrobiales bacterium | reverse complement strand
TCGAGGGCCGTCGTGATCGCGTCGGCGATGGCGGCCGGCGTGATCCGGATGCGAGCGAGCAGGTTGGCATCCCGCTCCTCCGCTTCGAGACGCGCCCACTGTGCGCTGGCCTGCTGCGGGTTCAGGCGTCGGCCGTGCGGCAGGATCGCTTGGAACCGGCGAACAGACTCTTCCACGCCGTCCACATTGCCGCGGAAGCGTGTCAGGAGGATCCAGTCGGCGGGATCCGCGGCCACGCCGTGCACGATTTCGAGGGCGGCAGGCTCGAGTGCGGCGATGGCGGGGATCACGTCGAGCAGAGGCTGCATCGTTGCCGCCTGCGCGAGGAGTGTCGAATCGCGCTCCGGCAACCCGCGCAGCCGCAAATGCGCGGCCGTGATCAGCCCGAGCGTGCCCTGACTTCCGATGAGCAGACGCACGATGTCGTAGCCCGCGACGTTCTTGACGACGCGTCCGCCGAAGCGAAGCATGCGACCATCGCCGGTCACGACCTCGATGCCGAGCACCTGGTCGCGCGGCGTGCCATGCGTCGCGAGCAGGGGTCCGGCCTGGCCCATGGCGAGCACGGCGCCGAGCGTCGCGGCCGGCGCGGACGGCGGGTCGAGTGGCAGAGCCTGGCCGCGCGCCGCGGTTTCCCAGCGCAGGTCGGCGATCTGCGTGCCGGCTCTCGACCCGATGGTCAGGTCGGCCGGCTCGTATTCGTTGATGCCGGCAATGCGCCGCGTCGACACGATGACGTGCGCGGGTTCGGCGGGCACGCGATGAGGGCGCAGCCAGGTCCCGGCTCCGGCACACTCGACGGTCCACCCTTCCGTCGAGCAGAGCGCGAGCGTGGCGGCCGCAGCCTCGGTGTTCACGGGCGCGACGACGATGACAGGCTGTTTGTCCGATGTCTGGTAAGCGGCCGCGGCATCGTTCGGCAGGACGGCGTCCTGGCCGATCGACGCGGCGATGCGCTCGCGAACCGCGGTCGCGACGGCCTCGGCGTCAGGCATCGCCGACCCGACGGGTGGCGGGACCCGTCCACTCGCGACAGACGCGGATGGGCAGGATCTTGGCGGGGTTCGCGAGACCGCGCGGGTCCCAGGCGCGTCGCACGTCGCACATCACCTGCATCTCGCGCTCACCGAAGATGAGCGGCATGAATTCGCGCTTGTCGAGACCTACACCGTGCTCACCGGTAATGGAGCCGCCCGCATTCACACACGCCCGCATCATCTCCTCCGACGCGGCTTCTACGCGCTCGACCTGCTCGTCGTCTCGCCGGTCGAAGAGGAGGATCGGGTGCAGGTTGCCATCGCCGGCGTGGAACATGTTCGACGTGCGCAGCTGGTACTTCGACGCGATCGCGTACACCTGTGCGAGCACCGCCGGCAGGCGGCTGCGCGGCACGACGGCATCCTGGACGAGGATGTCGGGCGCGAGCCGGCCCATCGCGCCGAACGCTTTCTTGCGGGCGTGCCAGAGCCGCTGCCGCTCTTCCTCGTTCGCGGCGCGGCGTACGCCACGGGCGTGGTGGTCCTCGCAGATCTCGATGGCCCGCTGCGTGTCCGCCTCGACGGCCGCAGGCTCGCCGTCGAACTCGATGACGAGGGCGCCGGCGATGTCGGTGGGCAGGCCCGCGCGGTAGGCACTGGCTTCGACCGCCAGGATCGCCTCGCGGTCGACCATCTCCAGGGCGGCCGGCAGGAGGCCATCGGCAATGATCGCGCTGACGGCATGGGTCGCCTGGTTGATCTCGTCGAAAAGCGCGAGCAGCGTCGTGACGACGGCGGGCAGGCGGGCCAGGCGAACCTCGATCTCGGTCGCCACGCCGAACGTGCCTTCCGCACCGATGAACAGGCCGAGCAGGTCATATCCCGCGGACTCGCCGGCCGCGCCGCCCAGACGAACCACAGATCCATCCGACAGCACCGCGGTAACGCCCGCGATGTGATTCAGCGTGACGCCGTATTTGAGACAGTGCGGGCCGCC
Organism: Longimicrobiales bacterium; assembly: GCA_041617355.1. GTDB lineage: Bacteria > Gemmatimonadota > Gemmatimonadetes > Longimicrobiales > RSA9 > JBFJPA01. The sequence continues at coordinate 2,419 of JBFJPA010000428.1, read as the reverse complement.
CGCATTCTCGCCGACATTGCCGCCGATCGTACAGACCGTTTGCGAGCTGGGATCGGGCGCGTAATACAGTCCGTACGGTCGCGCGGCCGCGGATAGCCTCGCATTGACGACGCCCGGTTCGACACGTGCGATACGGTTGGCCGGATCGATCGACAGGATACGGTCCATGCGCGCGGCGGAAAGCACGACGGCGCCCTCGAGCGCGAGCGCGCCGCCCGACAGACCGGTGCCGGCGCCTCGCGGCACAAAGGGAACGCCGCTCTCGGCGAGCACACGGATACAGGCGGCCGTCTGCTCCGTCCCGCGCGGCGCGATCAGCGCGCGCGGCCGGACGCGGTACGCGGTCAGGCCATCGGACTCGTAGACGAGCAGCGACGCGGGATCGGTCTTCAAGCCGTCGTCGTCGAGGATCGCGCGCAGCCGATCAGCCACGTCGTAGTCGAGCGGCACGGGCGCCGGGTGCGCACGGGGCGGACGCGGACCGAGCGCGGAGCTCATGCGTCCGGCTCGCGCGAGCCGCGCTGCAGACGGCCCGTCGCCTCCAGGTGCTGCAGATACGCGTGCACTGCGCCAACGGCGACACCGCGCAGCTCATGGGGCAGCGTGCCGCCATAGACGTGATCGACGATGTCGTCGGTGTCGGTCGCGCCGGCGGCGAGGGCGTCGAGAACCTGTCGTTCGCGGGCGCGGCGGTGCTCGATGTAGGCGCCGATGGCGGCGTCTGGGCTATCGAAGGAGGGCCCGTGAGACGGGTGCAGCACGCGGGGCCGCACCGAGCGCAGGCGCTCGAGCGACTCGAGGTAGGCGGCGAGGTCGCCCTCGGGTGCAGCGACGAGCGCGGTCTCCAGGCCACCCATCATCAGGTCGCCACAGAAAACTGCCGCGGCGGCAGGCCAGTGAAACGACGCGTGGTCGGGGGTGTGGCCGGGAGTGGCCAGCGACAGCAGCGGGCCGGCGTCGGTGTCGATGCGATCGCCATCGCGCAACCGGCCATTCGCGATGCCACGGACGGGCGCGCGAAGCCGGCCGGCGAGGGCCTCGGCGCCGGCAGCGTGATCGGGGTGGGTATGGGTCAGCAGCACGGCGACACAGGTACTGGCATCGAGGAGTTCGGCCACGGCGTCGAGGTGACGCGCGTCATCGGGCCCGGGATCGATCACGACCGTGCGCGCGGCCCCCACGACATAGGTCCGGGTGCCGTCGAGCGTCATCGCGGAGGCGTTCGGGGCGAGGACTTCGCGCAGCACGACGTCGGGCTCCGGCCCTGCGTGACCGATGCTCTCGCCCGTGGACGGGCGAGAGCCATCGCGCCTCAGCGGCGCTCGGCCATGAAGACTTCGGCGAGCTTGTCCGCGACCAACTCGTACGCCTCCTGGTCCTCGGCCGTGAAGGCGTCCTTCTTCTTCGCGTCGATGTCGAGCTGGCCGAAGATCTCCTCGCCGACGCGAATCAGGACCACCAGCTCCGACTTGGTCCTCGGGCTGCACGCGAGATAATTCTCGACCTTGGTCACGTCGGGCACGTTCTGATTGGCCCGTTCGGCCACGGCCGTGCCACACACGCCGACGCCCGCCTTGATCTTCGCGTGCTCGGTCGGCTCACCGACGTAGTTGTGCAGCCAGAGCTCCTGCTCGTCCGCATTGAAGAGGTATACACCGACGAAGTTGTAATCGGAGCTCGTGCCGCGGACCTTCTTCACGGTTTCCCGCAGGATCGCGTCCGAGAGGTAGCCCTCGTCGCGCATCTCCTGGATCCTCTTGATCATAGCACCGGCATCCACCATGGACTGAAAACCTCACGCAGTTGGGGTCTCTTGTCCGGACGGCGCCGTCCACGCCAGCAACCAGCGCCAGAGTGCGCGGCGTCGTTCCGGATCCGTCTCTTCGTAGAGGGACCGGATGCGGTCCTGTACGTCGGTCTCGCGGAAGAGCCAGATGTGATATTGCGGCGCGGCCACGCGCCGACCGTCCATCCAGCGCGCGATCGTCTCGACTCGCATCGCGAGCCAGCCGATGCCCGCACGCTCGACCGACTTCTCGACCAGCGCCCGATAACGGTCCCAGTCCGCCTCGGTCGGCGAGACCAGGCGCCAGTCCAGCTCGGCGTACGGCTTCTCCCGTGACGGATCTTCCTGTACCGGCGCGAACACGGTGTCCAGACGAGGCAGCAGCACGGCGCGGCGAACGCCCGCGCGCACGCATTCGCACCAGACCACGATCTTGCCGTGGAAAAGATCCCAGGGAACCTGGATTGGGACGGTCATGTTCAGGCCGCGCAAGATAAGGCGGGCAGGTGGGTTCGGGGAAGGCGCGGCCCGGGTCGCGGGGCGCAGGCATGGGCATGGGCGCGACCCGCGGGCACGGGGCGGCGGACGCTGCGCTGCGCGGCGCGAGTCCCAGCCCCAGCCCCAGCCCGAGCC
>JBFJPA010000427.1:0-4396 GCA_041617355.1 Longimicrobiales bacterium | reverse complement strand
GGTGCGCGACTGGGCCGCGCACCGGCCGAAGGCGGTCTTCTTATGGACAGGATACGGCGGGATTGAACGGCGTGAACAACCCGTTCGGGTTCTCCTTGTGCAGCCAGACGTGCAGGCTCCAGTGCGGCACCGGCACGGGTGTGCCGCCGACATCGAAGGCCTGACCCCCAAAGGTCGGCGCCGGCTGACCGACGTTGATCACGATGTACTCGACGGCGACCAGGTGCAGCTGGCCGTCGGGCCCGGGCTCGTACAGCAGCGCTTCCGGCGACATCGGATCGAACACGGGATCGATCGAGGGCCCGTTGGCCCAGTGGAACCCCATGCCGCCGAGGCCGGGCACGGCAACGCACGGCGAGACGACCTCGTAGCCGGCGTTCGTCGCCTGCACGGTCGAGTGGTAGCGGGCCGTCGCCTGTTTGACTTCCTTGGCGAGCCCGCTCAGACCGCCGGTGCCGACTCTCTGAAATGCGACGTCCGATCCAGTGTGGTCATGGACCGCTGCCGGGCTGTCGCACGCGCTCAACGCCGTGACGAGCAATGCCGGCAGCGCGAAGCCGAGCCTGCGAAAGGGGTTGTTCAAGTTTGCCTCCGGGGGGAGCTGTTGTTGCTTCTGATCAGTCCGTTGAACAGAAGCAATTCACGGACCAGAATCGAAGCCGGCTGCGACCGATCAAACCCCCTGTTTCTGGGGTAGCCCGAAGCACGCGAAAAGGCGTGCCTCGGCGAAGCCCGTGATCTCGACGATCGCCTCTTCCACGCATTGGAAGACCATGATCCCATACGCCCCGTAGGCGTCGTCATCGGCGTTCGCCACGTAGGCGGCGAGGGCGGCGCAGCGATTGGCGCGAACGGGGAGGAGTCGGATCCGGTGGAGCTCGCCCCCAGCGGGCACGGTCGCGAAGAACTCGCCGATGGCCGCGCGACCGCGGTAAACCAGCGGCGCCGGCGGCATCGTAAGGAGCGCGTCTTCGGCGAGCAGCGAGACGAGGCCGTCGATATCGACGGCGTTCCACGCGTCCACGAAGCGCCGCAACAGCCGCAACTCCGCATCTTCGGACGCAGCCCGACGTCGGAGTCGCCCGCTCGCTCGCTGCCGCTCGAGCGTCGAACGCGCTCGTTGCAGCATTCCATTCACGGCGGCCGGCGTCGTCGCGAGAAGGTCGGCGATTTCGCTGGCCGACCAGCCGAGCACGTCGCGGAGCAGCAAGGCCGCGCGCTGACGCGCGGGCAACAGCTGGATGACGCTCAGGAACGCGAGCCGTACGCTCTCCGCGAGGTCGTATTTTGCGGCCGGGTCATCGCGCTCTGCCAGCTCCTCGAGCCAAACGTCCGGGTACGGCTCCAACGGCACAACCTCGACATCCGGTGCATTCGGTTCCGGAAAGGAAACGGCCGGCGGCCCCTGCGGCGTACGCTTCGAGCGCGCAACCGTCGTCAGGCACGCGTTCGTCGCGATGCGGTAGAGCCAGGAGCGGACCCCGCCCCGGCCCTCGAACGCGTCCAGGTGACGCCACGCGCGAACGAGCGTCTCCTGCACGACGTCCTCCGCGTCGTGCAGGGAGCCCAGCATGCGGTAACAGTGCAGGTGCAGCACGCGGACGTGCGGATCCGTCAGGTGACGAAACGCGTCTTCATCCCCCGCGCGGGCTGCCGCGATCAATGCGCCCTCGGTCGCGACGTTTGCCGCCATCAGTGCGTCCGCGGCGGCTGGTGACTCTCCGTCGATCACGCTTTCAGGTACCGCGTTGCGCCATCACGTTCCGCAACTCTTCCGCGTCGTAGATCAGCTCGCCCCGCACGATCCGGCCGCCTTCGACTTCGAGGATCTCTGCCGACGTCATTGGCGAAACGGGAAGGTCCATTTCCCAGTCGATGATCGAGCACACGCGGTTGCCGCTCACGAACCGATCCCGTACACGAAACCTCGTCACGAGTGGACCGGCCTGCGCTGCCATTTCACGGAATCCGGCGGCGCTGTCGAAGCTGGCCACCGGGCCGCGGTACGTGAAGTTCTCCGCGAGGGGCACACCACTGAAATCACCCCGCCCGTTCTGCCACGCGTCGTAGTACCGGTCGACGATCTGCTCCACCGTCATGGCTCTCTCCTTCGTCTCCGTTTTGGTCGGGGGACCGCAGTCCCACAACCATGAGACTCGTCGAGCGAGCCGAATTCATCGGTCCGAACGACACGACCTACCGCCGGTTCCAGAACGCCGGGTCCTGTGCCTTCGTCTCCGCCGCGACGTACGACATTGCCGCATCCAGTCGGAACCGGTTGGTGATCGTGTTGAGCACCGCTTCGGTCGAGAACTTCTGGAAGATCGCCTGCTCCTGGGGTGTCATCGCCGCCATTGCCGCCTCGCCCTGCGCCATCACACGGTCGAGCTCCGCGTAGTCGTTCACGGAGCCGAACACGAGGAACGTCGGTCCCGGCATCCCGGTCAGGACCATATAGGTCCGGAACGACATCGCGGGCGCGGCACGCTTCGCCAGCGCGATGTATGCCTTCGCCGCCGCCTCGAAGCCCTGCTCATGGCCCGGCCGGATCCGGAAGGTCGTGATGTCCCAGTACCGGGCCAGCGCGAGATTGGGGAATTCGCCGTAGCTCAGGTCGGGCCGCGCCATCGCCTGGATCACGCGCTGGCCCGCCAGATATTGCGCATCCGCGCGCGACAGTCGGGCCATCTCGGCCGACAGCACGGGGTCCGCCGCATTCCGCTTGATGTCTTCGGCCTCGGCCGTGTACGACGCAAAGGGCACCGTGAACCAGACTTCCGGTGTTCCACTCATCGACTCGAGCGCCAGGTAGTAGGTCGGTGAGCCCGCCCGTTGAAAGGCGACCGGCCAGCCCGCCTCGTTCGCCGCGTGCTCGCCGCTCATGCCCGGCTTCAGCTCTTCGATGTAGATCGTGAGATACCTCGGCTGCGTTGTCGGCAAGGCCTGCGCGGATACGCCGCCGGTCGTGAGGAACGGGATCACGGCGGCGGTCAGCAGGTGATAGCGTCTCATACGCGCACCTCCGGTGGCAGCGCCACGTGGGCGCCTGGCTGAAGGCGCAACGACACGCGCCCAACGGCGGGCTTCTGCGCCTTCCGGGTTTTGGCTGCGAAATGTCCAATACCGCCGGTGTCGCGGCCGCCGGTCAAGACTCCCACGGCCGCCATCCGGCGGGGGCATGCCCGAATCCGCGCGCACCGAAACCCACTGGCCGACCGCGAGGCCAGCTTCTTAGGTTCCCCCAGAACGGACGTTTGCGACACTCTCCGTCCGTCCCGGGACCCGGCGAACGGAGCACTTCGGGCCATGGCGCGCACGTCAGTCTGGTTTGTCGAACCCATCGATGATGCCGGAGGAGGTCGGGCGCCGTGATCGACCGGCTCTCGGTCGCCCTCTCGGGTCGCTACGCCATCGAGCGCGAGATCGGCGCGGGCGGCATGGCGACCGTGTATCTCGCACGCGACATCAAGCACAACCGCAACGTCGCACTGAAGGTGTTGAACGCGGAGCTGGGCGCGGTGCTCGGCACCGAGCGTTTTCTGGCCGAGATCCAGACGACAGCGAACCTGCAGCACCCGCACTTGCTGCCGCTGTTCGACTCGGGGGAAGCGGATGGCTTGTTGTATTTTGCCATGCCGTATGTTGAAGGAGAGACGCTTCGCGCGCGGCTCGAGCGCGAGCGACAGTTGCCGGTGGATGAAGCGCTACGCATCGCGGTGGCGATTGCAAGCGCGCTGGACTACGCGCACCGGCGCAACGTCATCCATCGGGATCTCAAGCCCGAGAACGTCCTGCTGCACGATGGCCAGCCACTGATCGCGGATTTCGGGATCGCGCTGGCGGTTTCGAAGGCCGGCGCTGCGCGCGTAACCCAGACCGGCATCAGTCTGGGCACGCCGCAATACATGAGTCCGGAGCAGGCGGCGGGCGATCGTGTCCTGGACGGGCGCACGGACGTCTATTCGCTCGGCGCAGTGTTGTACGAGATGCTGGCGGGCGAGCCGCCGCACACCGGCCCGACGGCACAGGCGATCATCGCGAAGTTGCTGGCCGAGGTGCCACGGCCCGTGCGCGTGCTGCGACGGAGCGTGCCGGCGCACGTCGAGGCCGCCGTGATGAAGTCACTGGAAAAGCTGCCGGCGGACCGATTCACGAGCGCGGGTGAGTTCGCGGCGGCGCTGCAGCGCCACGATGAAGGGGCTGCGGCGGGCCGCGGCATTGCCGAACGGCGGACCGCGCAGTCGCTCTTCGCGTGGCGCCCGCTCCTGCTGGGTGCGCTTCTGTCGGCTGGAGCCCTGTTTATTCTGGCCCTGGCGACAGCGTGGCGGCAGCGTAGCATAAACCCATTTGACACCTTTGGGCAGAATCAGGCAGTCAGCGCGCTGACCGAAACATT
>JBFJPA010000426.1:0-4408 GCA_041617355.1 Longimicrobiales bacterium | reverse complement strand
CCCAGCCCCAGCCCCAGCCCTAGCCCTAGCCCTGCGAAGCCTGGATCAATTGCGTGAGGGCGGGCACGCCGCCGGTCAGGCGTACATATGTTGCGAGCTGGCCGCGGTGATAGGACTCGTGGTCGATGGCGTGCCAGAGCCAGGCGAGGCGCGTACCGGGCTTACCGTCGAAGCGGCGGATGGCCTGGAGCATGAACAGCTCGCCGACATCGCGGAAGCGCCGTTCGGCTTCGTCGCCGGTTTCGCGGAGCAGCTTCATGAGGCGGTCCCGCTCGCGAACGTTGGATACGTGTCCGGCGTGCTCCTGCAAGAAAGACGGATAGGGCTGGCGTGTGAAGTCGCCGTCGGGGAGCGTGAGCTCGCCGGTCGCCATGAGTCCGGACTCGACGATGTGGTGGATGAGGTCGGCGACGGAGCGAGCGCCGCGGGCGGGTCGGAATTCCCAGTGTTCGGGACCGATCGCCTCGGCCTCGGCGATGACGCCAGCACGGGTGAAGCTCCAGGACTCGAGGGCCTCGTCGAGCAGGGTGTGGTAGGGCGTATCGGCGAGGGTGTTCATGGTCGCTCCCGGTTGAGTGGCGTGGCGAGTCCAGCGAAACGCGCGCATCTTGACCTGATGCGAAACCTGAGCATCTCGTTCCTGCTGCTGACCGTGGCGAGCGTCGCGTGTGAGGCGCCGATCTCGCGCAGCCCGGAAGTGACGGCCGAGCTGCAGGGCGTTCTGGCGGCGTCGGACGCGCGCGCGCCCACGGCGGACGACATCGAGCTGCTGCGCGCCGGCGCGACGTCGGCGAACGTCGAAGTCCGTGTGCAGGCCGTGCGCGCGCTTGGTCGACTGGAGCGCGGCGAGCTGATCGCCGTCATCGTGCCCGCACTCGCGGATGTTGACCCGAGCGTCCGCGCGGAAGCCGCGAACGCGCTCGGCCAGGCCGTGCTGCGTGGTGATCCCTCCGTCGTCCGCGACACCCTGCTCGTCCGGCTCGGGACAGAGTCCGATGCGCGCGTGCGAGGTGTCATCGCGCAGACGATCGGGCGACTCCGCACCGAACCGGCGACCCTCGTGGCCGATGTCGCGGCGCGCCTGGCCGCGGACATACCGGACGGTGTGGCAGCGCAAACCGGCTTCGCCAAGGGATTCTATCACCTCGCGAGGCAGCCGGCCGCTCGCGGCGCGTTTCCGGAGCCGGCGCTGGCTTCCCTGCGCCGGCTAATGACTGCGACGTCCGACACGTCCGACCCGGTGCGACGCGTTCGCAGTACCGCGGCTGCCGCGTTATTCGCTTCGGCCCAGGCCACCGCTGCCGACGCCGATGCCGCCGTCGCCGATCCGCACCCGCTGGTCCGACGCGAGGGTTATGCCGGCGCGGGCGCCGTCCCGTCGGACCGTCTCGTCGCGTTCCTGCACGAGGGCCTCGCCGATACGTCGCCGATCGTCCGCTACGAGGCGCTGCGGGGGCTGGGCCGGTTGCCGGCAGAGGAGGCCGTCTGCTCGATCATCGACGAGTCCACGGCGGACCCGGATCTCCATGTCGCTCTGCTGGCCATCGATCGAATGGCGACGTGTGATGCCAGCGCCGTCCGCGTCGCCTGGCTGGAGGGTACGGCCGGGACGTTGACGGCGGCGGACGTCGGCTGGCATCGCGCGGTCCATGCGCTTGCCTCGCTCGCGGTGCTCAACGCCGATCGGGCTGGACGGCTCCTGCCCGACTTCGTCGCACATCCGAGTCCGTTCGTGCGGGCGTGGGCGGCGCGCGCAGCCGCGGCGGCGCGTGACACGGTGACGCTGCGCATGCTGTCCGACGATTCGGTCGCCATCGTGCAGACGGCCGCGATCGATGGTCTCGCACGCACGTCCGGGCGCGGTGTGGATGGACCGGCCATCCGCGCTCTCGCGTCGGACGATGGCGAGCTGTTGATCACGGCAACGCGTGCGCTCGAGGGCTCCAGCGACACGAGCGCCGTTCCCGTGTTGCTCGATGCACTCGACCGGATCAGCGCGCGCCGGTGGGACACCGACCGTGATCCTCGCGTCGCGCTGCTCGATCGAGTGCGCAGTCTCGGCAGCGCGCGCGACAGCGCACGGATCTCACGCTACCTCGCGGACTTCGATGCCGTCGTTGCCGGACGCGCCGCCGATGTGCTGGAAAGCTGGACGGGCCTGCGACCCGAGCCGCGGCCCGCTCCGTCTGCGCCGCGGACGTTGCCGACACCGGGTACGCTGGATGCCCTCGATCGTACGATGCTCACCTTTGAGATGGCGGACGGCGGTCGCGTCGTGCTCCGGCTGCGGCCGTGGGACGCGCCGACGAACGCGGAGCGCCTCGCCCGACTCGCGCGTTCCGGCCACTTCGACGGCCTGACCTTCCATCGTGTGGTCCCCAACTTCGTCGTCCAGGGCGGCAGTCCCGGCGCGAACGAGTATGCGGGCGATGGTCCGTACACGCGCGATGAGCTCGGCATCGACGGCAACTGGCGTGGCACCGTCGGTCTGTCCACACGCGGTCGGGATACGGGCGATGCACAGATCTATTTCAACCTGATCGACAACCTGCGGCTCGACCACAACTACACGATCCTCGCCGAGGTCGTCGAAGGCATGGACGTGGTGGACCGGATGCAGGAAGGCGCGCGCATCCGTTCGGTGGTCGTGCGCTGATCGGCGTCGGCGCGCTACGCGCCGATCGCGAACAGGCCTGGTGCTCCGCCGGTATGCAGGAAGATGACGGTCTGGCTCGGCCCGATGAGACCGTTGCGGATGTGGTCGATCAGCCCGGCCATCGCCTTACCCGTGTAGACCGGGTCGAGAAACACGCCTTCGGTCCGGGCGACCAGCTCGATCGCTTCGCTGCCGTGCGCGGTCGGCGCTGCATACCCATCGCCGTAATAGCGGACGTCGGTGTGCAGCTCGTCCTCACGGACCAGGACCTCGCGGCCGATCAGCGCGCCGGCGTCGTGGATGAGACGGGCCGCTTTCCGTCGCTTGTCCTCCTCGCCCGGACTGACGGCGATACCCACGACCTTCCACGACGCCTCGAACACGCGCGTGCCCAACTCGAGACCGGCCTGTGTGCCGCGTGAGCCGCTCGCGTGGTAGAGGAAGTTCGGCCGGATCTCGGTGCCCCTCAGCTGGTCCAGCATCTCGCGCGTCGCGACGACGTACCCGAGTGTGCCGAGCGGATCCGACCCACCCAGTGGCACGACATACGGTTTTTCGCCGCGGGCCTCGAGCTCGCGTACGGCGTCCGCGATTGCGGTCGCCTCCGCGTGTTCGGCGGCGGGGCCGGTCAGCGACGCGTCGAGTGTGCGTATCTCAGCACCCAACAAACGGTCCAACAGCAGGTTACCGGCATCGCCGCGGGGCCCGGGGCCGGACAGGATGAGCATGGCCTTCATGCCGCAAAGGCGTGCCGCCGCGGCCGTCATGCGCGCGTGATTCGACTGGGGCCCGCCGGTCGTGATCAGGACCGTCGCGCGCTTGACGCGGGCATCACCCAGGATGAACTCCAGCTTGCGCGCCTTGTTTCCGCCGAAGGCCAGGTCGGTCAGGTCATCGCGTTTGAACAGGATGCGCGGGCAGCCCTTCGGTCCGCCGAGTGCGTCGCGCAAGCGGGTCGCCTCGTGCAACGGCGTCGGCGTACGTGCCAGCCGCTCTTTGGGCAGCGTCTCGAAGCTCATCGGTGAAGCGTCCGGTCGAGCCGGACCAGCGTGTGGAGCAGCACGTTCGCGCCGGCCTCGATCTGTTCGGGTGCCGTGTATTCCTCGGCCGAGTGGCTGATCCCGCCGCGGCTGGGCACGAAAATCATGCCGATCGGCGCGATGCCGGCCATCTCCTGTGCGTCATGCCCCGCACCGCTCGGAAGCGAGAGCGTGACAAGACCTTGCGCCTTCGCCTCGGCCTCGATCACACCCTGCAGCGACGGGTCACAGGATGCCGGTTCGGTACGGTAGACCGGTTCGAAGGCGAAAGTCGTGCCAGACGACTCACCTATGCGTCGGGCACGCTGTTCGATGTCGGCGAAGATCTCATCGATCACGGACATCGACAGGTCGCGCAGCTCGATGGTCAGTTCTGCCCGTCCGGCGATCACGTTCGCCGCCCCCGGCTGGGCGCGCAGCATGCCGACCGTGCCGACCTGTCGGCCGGGCCGCGCGCGTACCGCCGCGTTCACCGCGTCGACGAGCCTCGCCGCCGCCAGCAGCGCATCGCGCCGCCGGTCCATGGGCGTCGTGCCCGCGTGATTCGCGAAGCCTTCCACGACGACGTTCCACCGGCGGATCCCGACGATGCCCTGCACGACGCCGATCTGCGCCGACTCGGCCTCGAGCGTGCCGCCCTGCTCGATGTGCAGCTCCACGAATGCGGCCAGCGAGCCCGGCGCACGCTTCACCCCCGTCACGCGCTCGGGAT
>JBFJPA010000425.1:0-4426 GCA_041617355.1 Longimicrobiales bacterium | reverse complement strand
CGGCGCCGCGGGCCGCCACGCGTGCGAGACGAGGGATGTGCCCTGCCAGTACAGCAGCTCGTTGGCGGCCGGGGACCAGCGGGGCTGGACGCCGCCGCCGTTGCTGATCTGCCGCTTCCACTCGAGGTCCGGGAACGATGCGACCACGACCTCGCCGTCCGCCTCGTACGCGATGAGATCGCCGCCCGGCGAAAAGCGCGAGTTGAACTCGTCGGCCGGGCTCGCGGCGATCGTCATCCGCTGGCCGGGGTTCTCCATGTCCGCCGCGTACACGTTGCGCTGGTCCTGCCCGCTCGATTCGCGGAACGCGATCCACCGTCCGTCCGGCGACCACGACTCGACCCACACCTCGGTCGGGCTGTCGACCACGGGGGTGGACGGGCCTCCCGGTGCGGCGTCGCGGACGAAGACGGCCTGGGGTTCGCCATTCTGACCCTGGTGTGCGATGCGACGCCCGTCCGGCGACCACGCACCCATCCACTCCCAGTGCGGCGCGTTGGTCAGCCGTGTGCGGATGCCGGTCGCGAGTTCGATGAGCCAGAGGTCGGCGTTGTCGGGATCCGAGATCCAGGTCACCACCTGCGTTCCATCCGGCGAGATGCGCGGCTCGCCCGAGGTCAGCGGCTCGCCCACGTAGCCGGCGACACGGCCCTGCCGATCGATCCACGTCATGCGGAACAGCGCGTCCGTCGAGCCCTCCACGAATGCCGCGGCTCCGTTCGCCGAGATCTGCAGCGACGCCGCACCACCGCCCCACCACGAGACGCGGACGCCGCTCTGCACCGGGAACGCCGGGCCGCTCGCAGACCGCGATTTCAGATCGACGGGCCGTGCGAACACGGTGCCGGCCGCATCGGTGAAGATCACGTGCCCGGTGGGCACGTAGCGCGCGTATGTGCCGCCCTCGGCCACGACGGTGCGTTCGCCGGTGTTGACGTCGACCAGCATGGTCCTGACATCGCGGAACGTCCCGCTCGGCGCCGTGGCCGTGTAGAGCACGAACCGACCATCGTCGAGCAACTGCGGCCAGATCGTGTGATTCTCGTCCGGCCCACGCGCGACGATGCGCGTGGCCGTGCCACCTTCCGCCGGCACGCTCCACACGCCGTCGGCGCCGGCGAACGGCGTGTAGATGATGACGCCCGACGGATGCCAGTGGACGCCCGCGTCGAACGCGGTGCCGGTGACGCCGGGGATGCCGATGACGGGTCCACCGTCGATCGCGATCCGGCTCAGGCCACCGTCGCGCGAGAACCCGACCCATTGTCCACCGGGCGAGAAGAACGGGTTCTCGGCGCCTCCCGTGCCGTCGAGACGGCGGCTTTCGAATGTGTCGAGGCCACGCACCCAGAGGTAGCCATCGTTCGCGACCCAGGCCACGGCGGAACCATCGTCGGCGATAGCCAGGCGAGAGCCTTCCCCGCCCTGCATCAGGTGACCGGACGGCACATCGATCGTGTAGCGCACGGCCCGCGCCTGGTTCGCCACAGGTCGCAACCAGCCCCATGCGGCCAGAGCGGTGGCGATGGCGAGCGCACCGGCGAGGGCCGCAGTCACGCGCGGAGACGCGAGCGGCGCGGGTCGCACACCGCGCGCTCCGCGGCGGTGGAACGACGCATCGCCGAGTGCGGCGGCCATGTCCGCTGCCGTCCCGAAACGGTCGGCGGGCCGTTTTTCGAGCGCCGTGAGAATCACGGCATCGATGTGGGCCGGGATGGCGCGACGATGCTCCGTCGGCCGCACGGGTTCGGTCGTCAGGATCTTGCCCAGCACGGCCTGCGCGCTGCCGCCCGTGAACGGCGGCTCGCCGGTCAGCATCTCGTAGAGCACGCAGCCGAGTGAGTAAATGTCGCTGCGCGCATCGGGATCGCGCTCCGCCGTCGCCTGCTCGGGACTCATGTAGTACGGCGTGCCCAGGCTGAGGCCCGTCTCCGTGAGACGTCCGCCGCCCGCCACGCTCACGGCGAGCGCGATGCCGAAGTCCGCGACCAGCGGCTGGCCGTCGTGCAGCAGGATATTGGCCGGCTTGATGTCCCTGTGGATCACGCCATGCCGGTGCGCATAGTCGAGCGCGCTCGCGACCGCATTCGCGATATTCACCGCTTCGTCGATCGGCAGCTCGCCTTCGCGATCCAGCCTGTCGCGCAGCGACTCGCCCTCGACGTACGGCATCACGAAATACAGGAATCCATCCGCCTCACCCGAATCGAAGAGCGGCAGGATGTGCGGGTGCTGCAGGTTCGCGGTGGTGCGGATCTCGGCGAGGAAGCGGTCGGCGCCGACGACAGCGGCGAGCTCGGGCTTGAGGACCTTGAGTGCGACCTTGCGGTCGTGTTTGACGTCGTGCGCGAGATAGACGGTGGCCATGCCGCCCGCGCCGAGCTCGCGCTCGATCGTGTAGCGGTCGGAGAGGGCCCACGCGAGTTCGGGCGCCCGCGACGTCATGGGCGCCTCCCGCGAACGGCTCTTTCGTTCAACACCGTGAAGAAACTGTGGATCACCTCCAGGTGCGGTATGGAACGCTCTGCGGGACCCACAACGACGACCAGACGGCCATCGGGCAGGACATCGAAGGGCCACCCGGTCGTGGGCAAGATCGGCAGGTTCCGAAACGCCACCGCCTCGCCGCGCCGCACGACGTCATCCGAGAAGCTGAGGGGAACGAACCAGATCGACGACGCTCTCCAATAGTAGAGGCCGCTACGATCCGGTGCCCAGACGGGCCAGTACGAATTTGGTGGACTCACCGTCGAGACCCCGCCTGCGATCGGCCATGGAGTGACACGGACGACCTCGTCATGCATGAAAGCCAACCATTCTCCGTCGGGCGAGATGTCGAGATGAGCGCGGACCAACAGGTCGAGCGTGTCGATCTGCTGGCCGTTCACGTCGATCACGCGGATCGGTTCGTTTATTCCTGCGGTGACGATCTGCCCGTTTGCGGGATCAATATCTGAAAATCCGTGAACAGGGCCGGGAAGGGGTGTTCGCACTCGGCTTGCGAGCGTGTACATGCTCGCCTCATCGGGAGCGAGCGTAAACGGCTCCGCACCGACGAGCAGAACGCCCGCGCCATCCGGATGCCATGCCCACCCCGCCTGGCCTGTGCCCTGTACCTCGATCGCCTCGCTCGCACTACCCTCCGTACTCAGGATCCACGGCTCCCAGATTCCGGTTTCCAGGCGCCGTTTCGTGACCAGGATCTGGCTGCCTACAGGTGACGCGCGCGGATTCCACCACGCATCGCGCCCGTGGGTAAGCGTGTCCAACCCACGCGTCCGCACATCGAGCAGAGCGAGCTCACCCATGCCGGCGTTGCGTCCGGGTGCGTAGACGAGCAAGCCATCGTCCGATATCGCGAAATGCGACCATTGTTGAAGTCCGCCTTCCACCCGAAGGCCTGTCTGCACGGGGACGGCATCACCGAGGACCTCCATTCTTTCAGCGTCGAACGGAATCGCCATCAGGCCCACGTCCCCGTCTGCGAGGTAGACGATGTGTCCCGATCGCACGTATTGGGGATCGGACCCGTATATGGACTGGGCGGCCGTCACGGAATCGGGCAACCGTAGCCCCGCGCGCGTGAGGGCATACCACCGATCGTCGAGGAGGGATGCGACGATGAGCCTTCCGCCGAAGCTTGCCGCGATGACCCATTCGTCACCAGGAAGGAGGCTAGGGGAGCGGAACCCCGGCTCCGCAGAACTCACGGCCGATCCTTCACCGCCGCCGGCCGGAATCGACGTGGGCCGCCAGCCTTCGTCGTCGGCCACGATGACCCGGTCAGCGTCGGTCCACACGGCTCCCGCAGGTCTCGAGAACCGACCTACCGTACGGGGCTGGCCGCCGGACACCGCCACGATTCTGAGCTGCTGGCCCGCGAAGAACCCGACATTCCGGCCATCGGGCGAGAAGAACGGCGAGTACGCGCCGGAGCTGCCGTCTACGCGTCGGAATTCACCGCTGGTCATGTCGCGCAGGTATAGCACGGGCGTCGAGTCCTGCCATGCCGAGTATGCGAGCCAGCGTCCGTCACGTGACAGGGCAAGGGAGCTCTGCCACAGAATCGGGCCGGGGCCGGCAAACGTGAGCGGGGCACCATCCGGCAGGAGAATCTGGGATCGAACCGGAGTCGGCGTCGAACCGTCGTCCGCGCGTTCGTTCGATAATGCGTACAGACCGGCCAGCAACCAGCCGAGACCGGCGACGATCGCCGCGGCGATCAGGGCGCGCCTGAGATGGGGCGCCATTCGGATCGGGTCCACAACGCGCACACGACTGAACCCCGATTCTCGAAGCGCTTCTCGAAAATCGGTCGCCTCCTGCAACCGATCCGCCGGCAACTTCTCCAGCGCCGCGTGTACCGCAGCCTCCACGTGCGGCGGAACGGCACGTCGGAGTTCCGTGAGCGGCCGCGGTTCATCCG
>JBFJPA010000424.1:0-4441 GCA_041617355.1 Longimicrobiales bacterium | reverse complement strand
GGGGGTGAACGGCTTCACGTCGATCGGTGACCTGCTCGACCGGGCGAGCTGCGCAGCGAGCAACGAGGCGCCCGTCTTCTACGGTTTCGTGCCGACCGACTCGTCTGCCGGTTACGGCAACGGCGTGGCGCTGACGCGGCTCAACTGGTACCGACTCGTGCGCGCGACCGTGACGCACGAGGTCAAGCACCTCATCGCTTTCGCGGCGCGCGCCAATGCGGGCGTCCGCACCCTCGAGGCGCGCTGGCTCGAAGAAGGCGCGGCACTCATCGCCGAAGAGCTCTACGCGCGCCGTGTCTTCGGCTACGGCCGTGCCGACAACGTGAACTTCCGAACCAGCCTCTTCTGCGAGCGGCGACCCGACAGCGCGACCTTTCCCGAATGCCGTGACCGCCCACTCATCATGCTCAACCACTTCACGCTGCTCGCGCGACACCTCGCCGGCATCGACGGGCGAAGCCTGTTCTTGATCGGCAGCGACAACGGGTCCGTCGGCGCCGCGTGGGCCCTGCTCCGTTGGATCCTCGACCACCACGCTCCTGACGAAGCCGCCTTCCTGCGCGCACTCACGGCCGACTTCGCCAACCTCGGGGCGGCCAATCTCGAGGCAAGGACGGCGCGCCCCTTCGCCACGCTCTTCGCCGAATGGACCACCGCGCTCGCCCTCGATGACCGGACCGGATTCGCTCCGGCCAACGCCCGGCAGACCTTCACCAGCTGGAACCTCCGAGACATCTACGCAGGCCTGCAGCAGGAGCTGCCGCTCCTGTTCCCGCGGCCCTATCCCCTTCAGCCGCGCACGACCTCATCCGGTTCGTTCGACCTGCTCGTGCGATCGGTGCCCGGCGGCTCCGCGGTCCTGCTCGAAATCGGCGCCCTGGGAGCGGCTCGCCAGCTGCTCGATGTGGGCATCGATGCGGCCGTAACGCCGCACGTCACCGTCGTCCGCCTGAATTGACTGACACATTAGATTTCGAGGCGACCCCGAACGGAGTGATGCACGATGGACGAACACCCGATCGGCGCGATCGAAGAGCACCTCGGCGTGATGATCGTCGATGGTCAGCGGTGCGAACTGTGGGTCCGGTCTGAGCCCGACGACGGCGGCACGTGGCACAACGCCCTGTTGTTCCGCCGGTCCGGCCGGCGCTCGTCTCGCGACGACCTGGCCACCGGTGTCGAGTGGCACGCGCCGCCGGGCATCGCCCTGCAACGCGCACAGGAACTGGTGGAAGAGGAACGGCTCGCTCTGTTCCGGCGTGCGCTCCGCCCGCGCCCGCCGGTGGTCTAGCGCGCGAATTCGTTCGCGTCCGTCAACCCGCCGCGCTGTCCGGTGCAGCCGGCGGCGCGATCGCTTCCCCGCGCGGTCGGTTCGGCGTGCCCAGTCGATCCATTTCCGACCGCGATTCCGTTTGAACACGCAAACCCGGCACTTCGAGCGGCGCTTTCGTATAGCCCCGTGAATCGCCCGTTTCACCATCGCCGCAGGCGACCAGGATCAGCGCGCACGCCGGGATCCAGCGAAGCAGTTTGCCCATTGGTCTCATCCGAATGATGTTTGTCGATATCGCACGAAACGGACGGCAATATATCCGGGCCGGCGCGAGGCGCCACTCCCGTTCACACGACAGTTTGTCCAAATCGCGGAATTGCTATCGCGACTTGACTTTCCACGGATCGACCCCGTTATTTCGTGTACAGCCCAGACAATAGACTCTGACTATGGAGCAGCGCGAATGGCAAACGCCAGTGCGCGCGTCATGCAAATGGTGCGCAGGGAATTGAAGAAAGACCGAGCGGCATCGACGGAGGAGCTGTTCGACAAGGCCAAAAAGATCGACCCCTCGCTGTCCCGCCTCACGAACCGGCAATTCCACGCGAAATATCCGCTTCAGATCAAGCGCACGATGAAGCGGCGCCCGGCGTCCGCCTCGAAGAAGCGAGCAGCCTCGAAGACGCGAGCGGCGAAGAAAGCGCGGGGCGCGACGCGCAAGCGCGGCCGGAGCACGGCCAAGAAGGCGACGCGCCGCGGTCGTCCGACGCGTCGGACGCCGACACGCAGCCGGCGCCCGCCGACTGCCAGGGCCGCCGCCGAGGCGAGCGCGCCGAATGGGCGCGATACGATGCGTGGGTTGTTGTTGCAGTTCGCGAAGGAAGTGGCTGCGGCCGACGGCAAGGCCGACATGGTCGACGTCCTCACCGGTGTCGATCAGTGGGTCGACCGGATGGTCGCGGCGGCGAACGGCTGATCGCCCGACGCCGGGAGGAGCGCACCTCCTCCCGGCTTCGCTCAAGCCTCGCCGCGAATCTGCGCGCCCGTGATGCCCAGCTCGGGCGCGATCTCGCGCATGGCCTCGATCACATTGCGGATGTGCTCATCCATGTCCACGCCGAGCAGCTCCGTGCCGTGCCGCACCTCGTCCCGATCGACGCCCTTCGCGAACGTAGGGTCCTTCATCTTCTTCTTCACGGACTTGGGCGCCAGGTCGTCGATGCCCGTCGGCCGGACCAATGCGGTCGCATTGATCAATCCAGTGAGTTCGTCGCACGCGAGCAAGGTCCGGTCGAGCTTCGAGTCGGGCGCCACGCCCGTGAAGTCGGCGCGGTGCGCGAGGATCGCGTGCAGCACGAGCTCGGGGTAGCCGCGTTCGCGCAGCGCGTCCACGGCGCGCAGCGGGTGCTCGTCCGGATACTTCTCCCAGTCGAGGTCGTGCAAAAGACCGGCGAGGCCCCAGAGCTCCTCGTCTTCGCCGAACCGTCGGGCGTAGGCCCGCACGGCGGCCTCCACGGCCTTCATGTGATTCCGCAGCGCGGGGTTGTCGACCCACTGCTCCAGCAGCTGCAGCGCTTCGTCACGGGACGGCATGTCAGTCCTCTTTCACGGGGATGGGCGGGTCGCGCCGCCGGTCGACGATGCAGAAGAAACCGAACGGCTCGGTCCCGGCATTTCGAAACTGGTGTACGGTGTCGGGCGCAATGCAGACGATGTCGCCAGGACCGACCGTCTCGCGGCCGTCGTCGAGCCGCACGGTTCCGTGTCCGCGAATACACAGCACGACGTGTACGTGCCGGTGATGTTCGAGCGAACTGTAGCCAGCCGGCTCGATCTCGAAGTAGCGAACGTCGAAGGCGCTCGACTCGGGTGCCGCGATGAGCCGGCGCACGATGCCGGCGAACGACCCGTCCTCCGGTTTGTACGCTTTTCCCGGAACGTCGGCGAGGCGCCCGCCATCCCAGCGGATCACGCCGCTCCGCGCACCCCGCTGCAGCCCCTCCGTCTCGCTCGCGGTCATGTCAATGTCTCCGCTGCACGGTCTGCGGTCATGATGCTGGCGAGGGCGCGCCCTGTAAACCGCCTGGGGAATCGGGGCCACCCGGGTAGACGACGGTTTTCAGCCCGTCGCGTTTTCCGCGGGCGCGCTCGAGCGCGTCCGCCACACCGTCCAGCCCGGCGCGGTGCGTGACGAGCGGGCGAACCTGCACCGTTCCGCCGGCCAACGCGGTGAGAGCCTCACGCGTCTCGTCCGGCCCGCAGGAGTAGCTCTGCAGGAGCGTGATCTCGCGAAAATAGAGCTTGGCCTGGTCGAGCGTGATGGGCCGGTCGGGCGGCAGCGGCGTAAAGCAAACGATGCGCGCGCCCGGCGCGGCCGCTGCGATGCCATCGTGGATGGCGCGGGCGTCGCCGGGGCAGACGATGACGACGTCGGCGCCCCTGCCGTGTGTCGCGCGCCGCACCGCGTCCACCACATCGCCGTGCGCTGGATCGAAGACCTGATCGGCGCCGAGCGTGAGGGCGAGCTCGCGACGATCGGCATCGAAATCGCTGCCCAGCACAGTGCCCGCGCCTTCATCTCGGGCGAGCTGGGCGATGACCTGGCCCATCGCGCCCAGTCCGATGACGAGCACGGCATCACCCAATTGAACGCCGCCCTGACGCCGCACCGCGCGACTGCAGCATGCGACGGGCTCGATGAAGGTGGCGGTCTCCATGTCCATGTGATCGGGCAGGACCAGTGTGTCGCGCGCTACGGTCGTCGCCGAGACACGCGCGAACTCCGCGAAGCCGCCGGGCTCCAGATGGGCCGCGCGCCATGTTGCGCAGTTCGACCAGAGCCGGCGCCGGCACTCCTCACAGCCACCGCATGGAGCATGGTGGTGAACGAAGACACGATCCCCCTCACGGACCTCGCGCACGCCCGCGCCGACTGCCGCGACAAGACCCGCCGGCTCGTGGCCCAGCACGATGGGCGCCTTCCGTTCGACGTACCAGACGAGCGCGTCGGAGCCGCACACGCCACACGCATCGATGCGAACGACGATCTCGCCTGCGCCGGGCCGCGGTACGGGCGCCTCTTCGATGCGCACGTCGCCCCAACCGTACAGGCGGGCGACGCGCATCTGCGTGGGAAGTCCCGTCATGGAACGGGCCCCGGCTCGATCG
>JBFJPA010000423.1:0-4450 GCA_041617355.1 Longimicrobiales bacterium | reverse complement strand
TAGTCGGCCTTCCAGTTGAGACCATTGGTCAGGTACGAGACCTCGAGGTCGTGGCGGCTCCGCTCACTGTCGAGCAGCCACATGAGGGTGGGCCGCGCAATGAGGTTCTCCGGGATTTCCGGGAACGAGAAGCGGCCGGGATAGTTGAAGGTGATCTCGTTGCCGATGCGCAGGATCGGTCCGCCGTTCACCGACAGCACCTCCGCTTGCAGCGCGGTCTCCTCGCCCGTCTCCGGATTGACGCGGTGCACGGTGACCGTCCGGCCGACGTACTTCTCGAGCAGCTTCTGCGGATTCAGCAGGTCGAACTGATAGTTCTGCTCGAGGATACGCAGTCCGCCGTTCAATGCGCTGATGTGCACGGTCTCGGGCTGCACGTTCTGCGCGACGTCGCGGAACTCGAGTGGCGCGATGCCGCGCGTGAACGTGACGTCCCGCACCTCGCGCACGAGTCCGAAGTTCTGGTTGTAGACCGTGATCGACACGGACTTCCGGTCAGCGGCCGTGGACCGGAACCCGGTGGTGTCCGGCTTTGCGACGACAGGAGTGTCGTCGACGATGCTTCGGTCGGGCGTGATGCCGCCCAGGATGCCCGCGCCGCCGAGGGCCAGCGCGCCGATCACGTTCTTCTGCCATGCCAACATGTGTGCTTCCTCCGATGGACGGGTCGCCGCGCGCCATCGCGCGCCGGCCTTCGGAGGAGAGGGACGATCGAGGGGCCACCCCTTGCACACGGGTGGCCAGGCCGAGGGGGTCTAGTGGAGCCGGCCGGCGGGCGGTGGATCCTGCCGG
Source organism: Longimicrobiales bacterium (assembly GCA_041617355.1). Taxonomy (GTDB): domain Bacteria; phylum Gemmatimonadota; class Gemmatimonadetes; order Longimicrobiales; family RSA9; genus JBFJPA01. Next base: position 3,658 of record JBFJPA010000423.1, on the reverse strand, counting down.
GCCGCCGGACTGGTCTCGAAGCTGAAGAGAAAGCGGGTGAAGCCGACGTCGTAATCGGAGATGCCGTTCTGGCCAGTCAGCCGCATACGCGCGTCGTACGCGGATTTCATGACCTCCGCGAAGGACCTCGTGAGAGGGCCCAGGTCCGCGCGCAGCGCGAGCAGCGCCGTCTCCAGTTCCGCGCGCGCGCCCAAGGCACGCACCCGCCGCTCGTACGCCGCCTCGTCCTCGCCCGCCAGCGCGCGCAGGTTGCGGTACAGCCGCTCGCAGAGCGCCGACTGCACGAGCACGGGCTCGCCCGACGCCGTCATCGACAGATAGGCGAGCGCCTGCGCCTCGATCTCACGCAGGTACCCTTTGCGATGCGAGAACTCGTGCGCGACGACGTGCGGCAGGAACGGTCCGGTATCCCGGAAGATCGAAACATCGCCCGACAGGATGTCGGCCGCGCCCGTCGCGAACGGGAAGAGGAAGCCCGCGAGCGAGAACTCGCGGATCTCGATGCTCGTCTCGACGCGTTGGCCCGTGATGCTGGCGATGTAGCTGGTCAGGTGCGCATCGACGGCGCCGGCGAGATCGGCGAGACCCGGACGTTCGCCGACCCAGCTGTCGTTCAGGCGCTCTGTGAGAACGCGCAGCTCCGCTTCGCGCTTCGGTATCGGCATCTCGCCGAGGTGCTGGACGTCAGCGCCGAACTCGCGCAGGAAGTCGATCTTCCGGATGCCCAGCCGCTCGACCCAGTCCTGGATCGCGCTGCCCGCGTACAACGCGATCGCGACCGTCTGCAGGGCAAGGCCCGGCAGCGTCGCGCCGAGCACCAGTCGCGACAGCAACGGCGCAGCAATCGCGACGTCCGTCAGGGCGACCGGCGAATACGTCGCCTGGTTCGGGATCCGGATCGTTTCCATACCGACGAATCAAACGCAGACGCCGGCTCGGCGCCACTGTCGGCGTTCCAGCGGCGGTCCGAGCCGAGACGCGCCGCCCCCGCCTCGCTACCAGGCCACGCCGCGGCCTGCGACGGCGACCGCGAACACGGACGTCGCGTCCGCACGCACGATTCGGATCCCCGAGGACTTGCACTCGATGAAATAGAAGTCGCACAGCAGGCCCTCGTAGGCGATATGGCGACCGTCGGCCGACCAGGCCGGGTCCCGGCCGGTTTCCGGATAGAACGTCACGTTCCCCACGTCCACCTCGTAGACGGCGATCTGCTCGCCGCATCCGTAGAAATCCGGGCAATAGCGCCGGGTCACGGCGATCCGCGTTCCATCCGGGGACCATGCAGGCTGGCTCAGGGCGCCGCCGGCGAGACGCATGACGATGTCCGACCCGTCCGCGTCGACGACGAAGACGCCTGGATCCTGCCCGAAAACCGAGCGAGTGAAGGCGATCGTTCGGCCATTGGGTGACCAGACCGGGTCGGCGTCGCGCGCGCCGGTGAGCTCGGGCGACGTCAGGCGGACCGGATCGGACCCATCCGCGTTCATGATCCAGAGGGCGCCCTCCTTCGCCTCGCCGCGGTGGCTCACGAACACGATCCGGCGGCCATCCGGCGACCAGGCCGGCGAATGGTCCGACCCCACGTCGTTCGTCAGCCGCAGCGGGTTCGAGCCGTCCGCATTCATCACGTAGATTTCGCGATTGCCATCGCGTTCGGTTGCGAACGCAATGCGCGTGCGGTCGGGCGACCACGCTGGGTCGCCGTCCCACGCGGGATGGGTCGTAAGCGCGCGCGTGCCCGTGCCGTTCGAATTGACGACCACGATGTCTGCCCCGCCATCGAACGACGCGTGAACGTATGCGAGTTTCGTCACTGTCTCGCAAACCACGGTGAAACCGATCGCAATCGTATCACCGCCCGTGACGTCGACTTCGCGGCGCACGCCCGCACGGTCGTCACAGTTGGGTGCGATGGCGCTCAGGATCAGAGTGTGCACGCCCGCCGGTACTCTCGAAAAGACGACGCTACCGTTCGTGGTCACCGGTGAAGTCGTCTGGAACCGGAACTGCGAACTCCTCAGGTCGCGCAACGTGAGGACGTATCCGCCCGCGTGCAGGTCGGCGCCTGTCGTCGTGACCGCGACGCGCACGCTGCCCCTGGTGGGCGTGCACGTGACTGGGAACGTCAGCACCGTCGCGCGTCCGGCCTGCACCATCGCCGTGACCGGATTCTCGCCGTGCACCTCGCAGTTCTGCGGCACGCCCAACAGGCGAACCGTGTGCGTGCCGGAGGGCAGACCCGAAAACTTCGTCGTCTCGTTCACCGCAACGGAGTGCGCCGGCCGTTCGTCGATGCTCAATGTGTAGAAGCTCCCGACGTCCTCGCCTACCGCGGCGATGACGACATGAATCGCTCCCGTTCCCGGTTCCAGGGCATCCTGGCAACCGGACGACGCAAGGAGCAGGGCAACGGCCGCGACCGGGCCGGCACGCCGCGGCCGGGCGGGCTTCGCGAGACGGACGTCAGTGCGTGTTGTCATGAGTTCTCTCCAATGCGCAACCGGCGAGTGCGATCGCCGCATAGAATCGAGTCAGTGTCGAGCGCATGCTGTTTCCTTCCCACCGCACACAGCACCACTCGACACTATCCACGGAAAGACGGGATCGATCGGCTCAGAGGGCCGATGAAACAGGATCACCGCGGCCTGCCGGAGTGGTCGTGTGTGTCGAAACGGAGCGTTCGGCTACCGGTTCGGGGCGGTCCGCACGGATCGGTTCGTCCCGTTGATCGCGGGTTGCACGGGCGGGTAGCGTACGAACGCGATGCGCTGGCCATCGGGCGACCAGGTCGGATCCTGGCCATCGGCGATCAGCAAGCGCGGTTCGCCTCCGTCACGATCGACCGTGTAGATGGACGTTCCCATCGGGGCTGTGGCGTCCGTCCTGGATCGGAGCGAGAACGCGATCGTGCCGCCGTCGGGCGACCAGGCCGGTCGACCGGCGAACCCGCCGATCAACGGGAAGGGTTGGACGTAGGTCACGACCGGCTTCAGGATCGGCGGTCCGAACGCATGGACGGTCGCCACCCCGTAGCGGACTGGCGGGTAGCCGATGGAAAAGACCGCGAGGGTCCGCCCGTCCGGCGCCCAGGCCGGACCCCAGGTTTCGAGCCCCAGACTGCCCGCCGCCGGCCAGCTGTGGCCCGACCCGCCGGTCTCGCGCACACGGATGACATACGACGTGAATCCGTCCATGTCGCGATTCGGATCGTCGAATGCGATGAGCCGTCCATCCGATGACCAGGAGGGCCGGCCGAGCGCGAGCCACCACGGCGCGCCCCACCACCCGCTGGTCACGCGCCGGACCGCGGAGCCATCGGCGTCCATGAAGGAAATGCCGGCGCCGTCCGCGAATGCGATCCTCAGGCCATCCGGGGACCACTCCGGATGAACGCCCCGGACAAGCGGAATCTCTCCCGTGCCATCCGCATTCATGACATGGATTGTCATGCCACGCTCGAACACGATCCTGCGGCCATCGGGCGACCATGATGGCGCGTTGCCGGTGCCGACGGGCTGCGCCCCCGAGCCATCGGCGCGGGCGACGTAGATCGTGCCCGTGCTCGTGCAGCTCAGCATCACCCTCGCGGGCACGCTCGCGACGACGGTGACCCGCTTTCGCTCACACGTGTAGCCGTACACATCGTGATAATCGT
>JBFJPA010000422.1:0-4450 GCA_041617355.1 Longimicrobiales bacterium | reverse complement strand
GGCTACCGACATCTACGCTCTCGGCGTGCTGCTCTACGAGCTGCTGGCGGGTCACCGCCCCTACGCGGAGGACTCGCCCACTCCCTTCGCCCTCGAGCAAGCCATCCTCGATGCCGATCCGGAGCGCCCATCAGAGGCTGCCCTGCGTCGGACGAAGTCCGGCTCGCACACCGGCCGTGGCGACGTCGAGCCGGAGGCGATCGCCGCAGCGCGCGCGACCGAGCCGCAGCAGCTGCGCAGCACGTTGGACGGCGATCTCGATGCCATCGTCCTGAAGGCGCTGAGGAAGGAGCCCGAAGAGCGATACGGCTCGGCCCACGCCCTCGCCGAGGACATCGACCGCTATCTGGGCTCGCTGCCGGTGCTTGCCCGGCGAGACTCCCGAGCGTACCGCATGCGGAAGTTCGTACGACGGCACCGTGTCGGTGTGGCGATCGCGGCCGCCGCGTCACTCCTCGTCATCGGGTCGACCGTCGCGATCGCGGCATCGCGTGAGACCGCGCAGCAAGCCCGCATCGCGGCGGAACAGGAAGCCAGGACGGCGCGTGAGGTCACGGACTTTCTGATCGGCATCTTCGGCGGCAGCAACCCATACGAGACGTTGGGCGATTCCGTGAGCGCGCGCACGTTGCTCGAACGCGGCCGCGAGCGCATCGCGACCGAGCTGGTCGACCAGCCCATCGTGCGGGCATCCCTGCTGCACGCCATCGGCAACGTCTACAGCGAGCTGGGCCGGTACGAGTCCGCCGACACGCTGTTGCAGCAGGCGCTGGAGCTGCGCCGCACGCAATACGGCGACCAACACGTCTCCGTGTCGCGGACCGTCGAGGCGCTGGTCGACAACAGCATTGCCCGCCGCGATTTCGCGCTGGCGCGCGGCCACGTCGAACAAGCACTGACGTTGCGGCGCGCCATCGGCTTCGACGGATTGGCAGGCGAGGCCAACTTGCTTCGATCGCTCTCGTTGACGCAGCGGGAACTGGGCCACACCGACTCGGCGTTGACGACGATCACGCGTGCCCTCGCGATGGATAGCACCCGCGGGGACTCGACCTCGGGGAGCCACCTGATGCGGCGCGTCGAACTGGCCGTCACGCTGCGGGCACGAGGAGATTTCGCCGGTGCGACGCGCGTGTACGCGGATGTCCTGCCGAAGCTCCGCGATACGTACGGCGATCTGCACCCCAACGTGTCGACGGCGGTGAACAACGCGGCGTTCCTGCTCACGCGGCAGGGCCGGTGGGCGGAGGCAGTGCCGCTCTATCGGGAGGCGGTGGACGTACAGCGCCGCATCTTCGGACAGCACCATCCGCGCGTCATGCAGTTCCAGTCCAACCTGGCGAGTGCCCTCATCGAGAGCGGCGCTCTCGACGAAGGCGTCGATGTGCTTCGCGAGCGCGTGCTGGCGGCGGAGGGTGCGTGGCCGGACGGTCACTGGCGTATCGGCGCATCGTATGAGGGGTTGGGCAAGGCGCTCTTGCGATCGGAGCGCTTCGGCGAAGCCGAGACGGCCCTGCGCGCTGCCGCGACGTCGTACGCCGCGACACTCGGCCCACACCACTCGTGGACGCGCGTGGCCGAGGTCTGGGTCGTGACCGCCATGACCCTGGGCGGCGATGCGACCGGGGCCCGGGCCTTGGAGCGCGGCCTGCAACGTCTGAGCGACGCACCCCTCGACAACGACAACCGCTTCAACATCCGCCAGATCGCGGACCACCTCGAGGCCGCGGGCTTCGCCGACCTCGCCGAACGCTACCGGGCGCTGCTCGAGTAGCTCTCGTGGCGGACCCCGCCGCGCTTTCTCGCTTCCGGAATAGAGGGGCAGACCACCCCTGCCTGACGCCCAGCCCCGGAGGATCGAGATGCGTGTTCCGCTCAAGTTCGCTCTGATTCCCCTGATCGCTGCCCTGACCGTTTCGGCCGGTCCCCTCGAGGGTCAGGTCCTGAATCGGCTGAAGCGCGTCGCGAAATCGGCCGCGCAGCGAGCGGTCGAGGCCGAGGTCGCGCGACTCGTCGCGGAGGCCGTCACGTGCGCGATCACGGACGCCGTCTGCCACGAAGAAGCCAAGGCGAACGGCAAGGAAGTGATCTACACGAGCGACGACGGCGAGCTCATCACCGACGAGGACGGCGTGCCCATCACCGAGCGCGAAGAAGCGGCCGGCAAGGCCGGCGTGGATCTCGCCGAAGCGGAACCGCGGCCCGGCGAGGGCGCGTGGGCGAACTATGACTTCGTGCCGGGCGAGACCGTGCTGTTCTACGAGGACTACGAAACGGACAAGGTCGGCGATTTCCCGCGGCGCATGGAGTTCCTGATGGGGAACTGGGAGATCGTCGAGTGGCAGGGCCGGCGTCTCCTGCGCAACACGGGTCCACGCCACGCCGCCATCAAGATCGTGCTGCCGCGCGAATTGCCCGAGCGGTTCACGATCGAGTTCGACACGTACCTCGCGCATCCGAACCATCAGTTCGTCGTGGCGACGGCCCCTCCGACGAGCCGGAACTGGGTGTCGCTCGAAGGCAATTTCATCCAGGTGGGCGCGAATCAGGGAACGGGCGTCGATGTCTACGACGAGGGCGTGAAGTCGACCAACCCCACGAAAGAGGTTTCCGAGAGGCTGGTCCCCGTGCGCGTCCTGGTGGACGGCCGGTACGCGAAGGTCTACGTCGGTGAGAAGCGCGTCGCGAACGTGCCCAACGCGAACTTCCCGCGCAGCCGCGAGATCTGGATCTCGAACATCCAGGCGGGCAGCCAGGAGCGCCCCATGCTGCTCGGCCCGATCCGCATTGCCGAGGGCGGCACCGACCTGTACGACAAGCTGGCGGAGACCGGTCGCGTGGCGACGCGCGGAATCCTGTTCGCCGTGAACAGCGCCACGATCCGTCCCGAATCGACACCCACACTGGTCGAGATCGGCACGATGCTGCAGGAGCACGCCGATCTGCGGTTGCGCATCGAAGGGCACACGGACTCGACGGGAGACGATGCCTTCAACCTCGGCTTGTCCCAGCGCCGGGCCGAAGCCGTACGCGATTTTCTCGTCGAGACCTACGACATCGGTGAGGCCCGCCTCGAGATCCAGGGCCTCGGCGAAACGCAACCGGTCGATGACAACGACACCCCGGAGGGCCAGCAGAACAACCGCCGCGTCGAGCTCGTCAAGCTGGGTGGCTGAACGTCCGCAAATGCGACGGGGCTGGCGTGCACCAGCCCCGTCGTCCACCACATCGCGTCGCGTCAGCGGCCGATCGGAAGACTGAGCCCGACGAGCAGCGTCAACGCGCGGTTCTTCACATCACGCTGCCGGGCGACGGCATTGACAGCCGTCAGGCCGAGGTCATAGCGGCCGTCCACGGTCACGATGGCCTCACGAAGGTCGAAAGCGATGCCGCCGCCGAACACCACGCCGAAGTCATATCGTTCGAAGAGCGGCACTACGGCTGCGTCGTCGCAATCGACGCTGCCGCGGATGCTCCGCGAACCGACCTCGGCGTGGCACGACGTCCGCACTGCGAAGCTGGGGCCGGCGAACAGGGCCGGTCGGGCCAGTGCGGATCCGAACGCAAGACGCGCGAGCACGGGCAGCTGCACGTACCGCGTGCGGACCGTGATGTCGAAACCGCCCGCAGTGCCTTTCGCGCCACGGCCGACATACAGCAACTCCGGCTGGATCTCGAGACCCGCGCGGACGGGAAACGCCGCGAACGCGCCGACGGCGAAGCGGGCGATCGACTCGGCATCGTTCACGGCGTCGCCGTACAACGTGCTGAACGGCACGCCTCCCTTGACGCCGAGCCGTGGACTTTGCGCGCTGAGCGGAGCGGCGAGGAGCACCAGTGCGACGAACGCGAAACCGAAGCGCGTGCCTTTCATGCGTCCTCCGCGTCAGTTCGCCACGATCGCCGTTGCCCGCTCGGCACGGGAGCGGATCCCGAGCAGCATCCCGCGCTGCATCAGGAAATGGAGCGGTTCGAAGCCGAGCAGCATGAGCGGCGCCGCGAGGAGCGGCGGCCGGCCCGTGCGCGTCCGCACCAGGAGCCGGCTACCGCCGTCCGGTGTCGGACGCACCGCAAACGTACCCCAGTACTCGAGGGCCAGGTGGTCGTTCGGTACCACCGATGTGACCCGCCAGCCGAACGCACGCCGGAACCCGAGCCAGCCCGGCGGCGTCGCGCGCACGGAGTCGCCCACGGCCAGCGTCTGCCATTCAGGGTGGATGCGGTCGGCGTTGTGGATGTCGAGCGCCAGCAGGTTCTCGAGCCAGGCGTAGCTGTAGAAGCCGCCGCGGTCCTGGCCCATCTGGACCAGCCATGGCCAAACCTGCTCCACGGGCGCCCGCACGGTGACGCCGTGGTCCGACACGAACGCGGCATCGATGGTCGCATCATCACCGGCGAGTGTGGAACGCACCTCATCGCCTGTCACGCCCCAGCGCAGGTAGAAGGGGCG
>JBFJPA010000421.1:0-4454 GCA_041617355.1 Longimicrobiales bacterium | reverse complement strand
GTCCTTGGAGACGGCTGCCGTGCCCCAATCCGCCGTCTGAGGTTCCTGCACGAATTCGACGCCGCGCGATTTCAGCTCGCGGTACGTGCCCTCGACGTCATCGGTCCAGAACGCCACGTGCGAGAACGTGCCGGTCCTGATCGCTCACCGGCACACTCGCGACCGAACACCCCTGAACCGACGACCTCCTTGCTGGTGACGCCCTTGTATGTAAGTGGCCACAATGAACGTACTGTTCGCGATTGGCTTCAAGGCGTGAATTGTCTACTATGGCAGCACCTCTCCTCCGCTCCATGAGGTCGACCCCATGAACGATCCCGCGCCGGCTCGCCCGGCGACCCCTGGCTCCGCCGCGTCACCGGATCCCGCGAAGGGTCGTGGCCGCGTCGGCGTCATCGCGCTGGTGGTAGCGTTCGCGCTGCTGTACTTCGTCGCGCCCGGTGCACTGCCGGGTGACGGCGGGCACATCGGCGCCTACAGCGTACTGCCTGCGTTGTTCACGCTGCTGCTCGTGTTCGTCACGCGGGACGTGATCACGTCGCTGTTCCTGGGCGTGTTGACGGGCGGTGTGGTGAGCGGCGAGCTGAACATCATCGAGCGCTTCTTCCTGCCCGCCATCGGCTCCTCCTCGTTCGCGACCATCCTGCTCGTCTATCTGTGGGCGCTGGGCGGATTGATCGGGCTCTGGACGCGGACGGGCGGTGCGCGGGTCTTTGCCGAGCGAGCGGGCGCGACGATCGTGCGTGGGCCGCGCACGGCGCGCTTCTTCGCGTGGCTTGTCGGCGTGATCTTCCATCAGGGTGGCACCATCTCGACGATCCTCGCGGGGACGACCGTCCGGCCGATCACGGACGCACAACGCGTCTCGAAGGAAGAGGTCACCTACATCGTCGATTCAACGGCTTCGCCCATCGCCACGGTGCTGCCGTTCAACGCGTGGCCGCTCTACGTCGCGGGGTTGGTCATTGGCACCACGCCGCTGTTCGCGACCGAACAGGACGCGGTGACCTTTTTCTTCCGTTCCATCCCGTTCAACTTCTACGCGATCTTCGCTGTGCTCTCGACGCTGCTCTTCTCGTTCGGGTGGCTGCCCTGGACGGGTGGCAAGATGAAGCGGGCCATCGAGCGCGCGCGCACGACCGGCAAGCTCAACGCGCCGGGTGCGAAGCCGCTGACGGCGGAAGAGCTGACGGAGCTGAAGATGCCCGAGGACTACCCGAGCGGCATCGCAGATTTCATCGTGCCGATGGGAACGCTGCTCGGCGTCGCGATCGTCCCGTACTTCCTGACCGGCACTGTCCGGATCGCCGAGGCGTTCGGCCTGGCCGTCGTCGTCGCCGTCGTGCTCTCATTGATCAAGGGTCTACCGCTCAAGGAAGCGGTCGAAGGGTTCGTGGACGGCTGCAAGGGCGTGACCGTCGGCGCGCTCATCCTCGCGCTGGCCGTCACGCTCGGCGAAGTTTCGCGAACCCTCGGGACGGCGAACTGGATCGTCGAGATCGCCGCCCAGTTGGTCATGCCGGCGCTGCTGCCCGCGATCCTGATGGCGATCTGCATGGCCGTCGCCTTCTCGATCGGCTCGTCGTGGGGTACGTACGCCGTCGTCTTCCCGCTCGCCATGCCACTCGCCTGGGCCGTGGATCCGAGCCCCTTCTACATGCAGCTGTGTTTCGGCGCCGTGCTGGGCGGCGCGGTGTTCGGCGATCAGTGCTCGCCGATCTCGGATACGACGATTCTGTCGGCGCTCGCGTGCGGCGGCGATGTCATGGACCACGTGCTCACGCAGCTGCCGCTCGCGCTCGCGGCCGCCGGGCTCGGCGCGGTCGCCGCGACGGGGCTGGCGCTGATCGTCGTCTAGGGGGCTCAGCCGCCGGTCAGGGCGCGCAGCCGGTCCGCGGAGATCCGGTCATCGGGGTTTCGCTCGACGGCGCGGCGGTACGCGGCGATGGCCGCGTCGCGCTGGCCGCCCTGCTCGAAGTATCGCCCGAGCATGGCGGGGATGGCGGATGACGAAGCGTGGAACTCTTCGTTCAGCTCGAGCATCGTGATGGCCGCGGTGACGTGGCCGGCGCGGGCCAGCTCGCGAGCCAGCTCGTTCATCTCCCATTCGCCGAAGTCGTAGACGCCACGCAGACCGGCCCGGTCGCGCAGCTCGCGATACCGCGAGACGGCGGCCTCGACACCCTCCGTCTCGACGACCTCGCGCAGCTCGGTCCGAAGCAGGTAAGGTTTCCGGATCCCGCGATGGCAGGTCTTGCACTCGACGACCAGCGGAGGTCCGTCGCCGTCCGGAAGCTCGTGCCGCAGTCGCTCGTTCAGCGAGAGCACCATTTCGAGCATCCAGCGCCCCCGCAGCTTGAGCGCCTTGTCGTCCAGGTCGAAGCGCGCGTTCTCGAAGGTGTCATTCGGGCCGAGCACGTGGCAGTCTTCGCAGCGCAGCCCGGTCCCGAGAGAAAAGCTGCGCATGATCTGTACGAGACTGTCACGCGTGATGTCCTTCGGCAGCACCTGCAGGTTGCGGAACTCGTCCGGGATCTGAGCGGACACCGTGGAGGACAGGCAGACAACGGCGAGGACGACGGCGGACAAGGGCCGAGCGGTGCATCGAGCCATGAGACCACCTTCGCACGAGTTCCGGAGCTGTCTCGGCGCCGGGCGCCGCAGACCAAAGTACACCTGAGTCCCGGGCCCGCCGTTCAGGTCGCGCAAAGGTCGAGTGAAGAAACGGTAAAGAGAGGGGCTCGGCCCGCCGACGTTGACCCGCCGGGCCCCGGGCCCGTATGCTGCGCGGAGCCGCAGTTCGCCGCACTTCCTTTCCAATGCCCGTCCGGAGGAGGACGTCATGTCCAGCTCGAAACTCCTGTCCCTGTTCGTCCTGCTCGGCCTCGGCACCGCGACGCTGGCCATGACGGCGCCCGATCCCGTCGCGGACGATGGCATGCGGCGAGGCGCGCCCGCACTGCAGTCGATCGGCGCCATGACTTTCGGACCGGAGAACGTGCTGTTCGTCGGTGACAACCGGGCCGGCGCGGTCCACGCCATCGAGATCACCGGCGACGTGCCACGGCCGGAGGACCTGGGCCCGATCGAGATCATGGGCATCGATTCCAGAATCGCGCAGATGCTGGGCACGGCGCGCGACGACATCACGATCCACGACATGGCCGTTCACCCGCTCAGCCGGGATGTCTACTTGACCGTGACGCGTGGTCGTGGCGTCAACGCCTACCCATTGCTGCTGCGCGCCACGCGGGATGCCGACCGGCCCGTGCAGGAAGTCAGGCTGGAGAACGTGCGGTACGCGACGCGGCCGATCGCGAATGCGCCACAGTCGGATCCGTCCGCACGGCGGGATCCGCGCATGTTCACGATCACGGACCTCGCGTGGTTCGATGGCCAGGTCTACATCGCCGGCCTGTCCAACGAAGAGTTTTCCTCCGCGCTGCGCCGCATGTCGTTCCCTGCAGGCGGCGAGATGCGCACGACGACGCTCGAGATCTACCACGTCTCGCATGGGCGCAACGAGACGCAGGCGCCGATCATGACCTGCCTCCCCGTCGAGATCCAGGGCGCGCCCTACGTACTCGCCGCGTACACGTGTACGCCGCTCGTGTCGTTCCCGCTCGGATCGCTCGGCGATGGCGACCACGTCTTCGGCCGGACCGTGGCCGAGCTGGGCGCCGGCAATCAGCCGCTCGACATGATCGCGTACCAGCGCGATGGCCAGCAGCACATCCTCATCGCGAACAGCCGACACCCACTCATGCGCGTCGCCACGTCCGATGTGGCCAACGCACCGGCGCTGGTCAGTCCGACCAAGGACGAGGGCATTCCGCGCGTGGCCATCCAGACGAGCGGCATCCGTCAGCTCGCGGACCTGGATGCCGACCACGTCGTCGTGCTGCAGGCGGGCGCCGACGGCGCGCTCGATCTTCGAACGTTGCCGAAGTCATCGTTCTAGACCGGAGGGCCGTGCGCCCCGCAACGTGGTTCGCTCTCCTCTGCGCATGCGCACTCGCAGGCGCGTGCGTCGGGGACTCCGGTCCGCTGACCGCGCCAGCGATCGTATTTGATGACCACCCCGGGTCGCCCCAATACGGCGATGTCCTCGTGACGCTGGATGCCGCAGTCGTGCGTGCGCTGCGAGAGAGCCCGCCGGATCCCTGGACCGACCTGTTCGCGCTGTACACGGGCGATGCGTCTCCGGACGCGACGACCGTGCCCATGATCGGGACGTATTCCATCGTCGACGAAGGCATTCGCTTCACACCCCGCTTTCCGCCCGTCGCCGGTCAACCGTATCGCGCTCGGCTGCACCTCGCGGCGCTCGCCGAGCGCACGGGTCGCTCGGTCGCCGCCGACGCGCCCGCGATCGTCGAGGCCGTGGTCGGCGTGACCGGACCGTCCGGCGAGCCGAGCACGATCGTCACGCACATCACACCTTCGGCGGATCG
>JBFJPA010000420.1:0-4487 GCA_041617355.1 Longimicrobiales bacterium | reverse complement strand
GGCGGCGGCCGGGCTTCTCACGGTGCTTGGCGCGAGGCTTGAGGCGCGACTCGCCGGCGTTCGCGACGAGAGCGACCAGCACATCGCACACGACGCGCGCATCGCCGGCAAGCGCCTGCGCTACGCTCTCGAGCCGCTGCGCGCCGAAATGCCGGCGGCAACGACACTGGTCACGCGGTTGAAATCGCTGCAGGACGTTCTGGGCGACATGCACGACGCCGATGTGCTGCACGGCGAGATCGCGGCTCTGCTCGCGGCCGGGCCCGCCGCCGGCGATGCACCGCCCGAGGCCGGGCTTCGCAGCCTGATGGACCGGCTCGCACGCGAACGGTCGCGCCGGTTCGAGCAGGCTCGCGGCGAATGGCTCGGAACGTCGGCCGCTCCGTTCCTCGAAGAGGTCCGCCGCTTCGCGCGCGAGCTGCTCGCCCGCGCACAGGATGGCATCGAGATCGAGCGCAAGTACCTGCTGAGCGGCATGCCGCGGATCGGACGGAAGCACGTCCGTCGCCTGAACGTGGAGCAGGGTTGGCTACCGGGCGAACGCCTGCACGAGCGCGTGCGCCGTACGCGCGACGAGACCGGCACACACTGGTTCCGCACCATCAAATTCGGACGCGGCGTACAACGCACCGAAATCGAGGAGAAGACGACGCGCCAGGTATTCGATCGGCTCTGGCGGCTCACGCTCGGTCGCAGGGTCCGCAAGGTACGTTACCGCCGTGAGCACGAAGGCCTGCTCTGGGAGATCGACCGGTTCACCGACCGCGAGCTCGTGCTCGCCGAGGTCGAGCTTCCTTCGGCGGACGCGACCGTGGTGTTCCCACCCTGGCTGGAGCCGTACGTCGTACGCGAGGTGACGGACGAAGACGCGTATGTGAATTTCAACCTTGCCAAGTAGGGGACAGGGAGAGGGACAGGGACAGGGAGAGGGAGAAACGGTAGGGTATAGGGCATGGGGCCGGTGACGCTTTCGCCACCGGCCCTCTGACGGACCGGCCTACTCGGCGCGCAGCGCTTGCAACGGGTCGGTCGTGGCGGCGCGGCGGGCGGGGAGCCAGCTCGCGAACAGGGCGACGGCGCTGAGCAGGATGGCCACGACGGCGAGGGTCAGGGGGTCGGCGGGGCTGACGCCGTACAGCTGGTTGCGCAGCAGGCGCGCCAGGAGGATGGCGCCGGCAATGCCCGCGAGGACGCCGGGCCCGATCTGAAGCGCGGCATCGCGCAGGATCATCGCGATCACATCGCTCCGGCTGGCACCGACGGCCATGCGGATGCCGACCTCGTGCGTGCGGCGGCTCACGAGATACGCCATCACGCCGTAGATCCCGACGCCGGCAAGGACGGCGGCCAGACCCGCGAAGAGCAGCAACATGTCGAGCACGAAGCGACGGGTGGATTGCGCCCGAGCGACGAGCTGTTCGACGGTGGCGACCTGGGACAGCGGCAGCTCGGCATCGAGGGCACGCAGGACGCCGCGCACGGCCGGCACGAGGTTCAGCGGATCGCGATCGGTACGGAGCAGCAGCGTCATCGACCGCGCGATGAACTGGCGGTGTGGAATGTAGGCTTCCGGGCGAATCGGCTCCGTCGGCCCGGCGCGGCGCGCGTCTGCGATCACGCCGATCACGGTGATCCAGTCGGCATCCGGATTCTCCGGGTTATCGTACGTGAAGCGGCGGCCGACCACATCGCCTTCCGACATGAACTGGCGGACGAACGATTGATTGACGACGGCCACGGACGGCGTCTGCGTGGTTTCCGTCTCGTTCGGGATGCGCCCGGCGATCAGACGAAGTCCGAACGTCTCGAAGAAGGAAGGCGTGACGGCATCGAAGACGACGGCTACGACGGGATCGTCGGGTGCGCGCGGTGGTGCGCCTTCGACGGCAATCGAGCTCATGTTCGGCAGCCGGGACAGGAACAGCGTGGAGATGGCGCCCACGTTCCGAACGCCGGGCAACGCTGCGAGCGAGCCCATGAAGCGATCGTAGAAGTCCAGCACCTGCGCGGTTTCCCGGTAGCGCGCCGCGGGCGGCGAAACGCTGACCGCCAGTGTCGCGGTCGCGTCGAAGCCGGGATCGATGTCGCCGAGCGCCTGGAACGTGCGCAGCATCAGACCCGCACCGGTGAGCAGGACGAGCGCGAGCGCGACCTGCGCCATGACGAGAATGGGACGGACGCGGCCGACGCGGCCAGCGGCGCCACGCTCTTCGTCCCGAAGCGCCGTCGACACGGACGCACGTGCCGCCTGCAGCGCCGGCGCGAGGCCGAACAGCAGGCCCGTCACGACTGCGACGAGGAACGTGTACGCGGTGACGGTCCGGTCCACGGCGATGCCGTCGAGCCGGGGCACGCCAGGCGGCGCGAGCGCCGCGAGGGCCCGCACGCCGAAGGCAGCCAGCCCGAGTCCGACCATCCCGCCGATGAAGGCGAGGACGACGCTTTCCGTCAGCATTTGCCGGGCGAGACGGGCGCCACCGGCACCGACCGCCAGCCGCACGCTGACCTCACGCCGCCGCGCGGCGCCGCGGGCGAGCAGCAGGTTGGCCACGTTCGCACACGCGATCAACAACACGAATGCGACGGCGCCGAGCAGGACGAGCAATGCGGGCCGCACGGGACCAACGACGGTCTCGTGCAGCGGCTCGAGGCGGACGCCATGGTTCCGGTTCTGCTCGTACTCCTGCTCGAGCTGCAACGCGATACCCGACATTTCCGCCTGTGCCGCCTCGACCGTCGTGCCCGGCCGCAGCCGCCCGATGACGGAGAGCCAGAGCGCGCCGCGTCGCGCGCGCGTCGACGAATCGGGTGCGAGCGGGACCCATAGCTCCGTCTCGTCTGGATAGGTGAAGCCGGGTCGTGTGACGCCGATGACGACGTGCGGCTCGCCCGCGAGGCGGATCGTCCGGCCGGTCAATTGCGGATCGCTGCCGAACCGGCGTTGCCAGAGACCGTGGCTGACGACGACCACGCCTTCGTTTCCGGGGATGTCCTCCTCGGGCACGAAGCCGCGGCCCATGCGCATGGGCGCGTCGAGCACCTCGAAGAAGTCCCACGTCGCACGCGTCACGCGGACCTCCTCCGGCTCGCCACCCTCCGAGGTCAGGCTGTAGCGACGACTCGAATACGCGGCCATGCCGTCGAACTCACGGCTGCGCGTCTCCCAGTCGGTGAACGTCGGGAACGACGTCACGTCGCGGTCGATGCTTTCTCGGCGGTTGTCCAGCCAGACCATCATCACGCGGTCCGGCTCGCCGAACGGCAACGGCCGCAGCAGCACCGCGTTCACGACCGTGAAGATGGCCGCGTTCGCGCCGATGCCGAGGGCCAGCGTGAGCACGGCGGCGAGTGCGAAGCCGCGGTTCCTTTGCAGCACGCGGAGTGCGTAGCGGAGGTCGTTCAGGAAGGAGTCCATTTTCTTACCTGCGGCTGGGGCTGGGGCTGGGGCTGGGGTATGGAAAAGGCGTACCAGACGAGCGTGTAGCGTAACTATAAGTAACGAAGCACGTTAGATGACTGGCGGACTCGGGGCGCGAGGCGCGGTCCCCGGGCGCGGGACAGTCGATTCGCGCTCGCGGGAACGAGGGAGCTAGTGGGTGCCGGTCCCGGTGCCGCGCGCGGCCGCCGTGTCGGCCGGCGGCGTGCCGGCGGTGGCCGCTCCGACCGCCTCGGTACCCTGATCGGGCCGTGGCGGATCGATGATGGGCGTGGCCCAGTTCCAGTTGATGGGCAGGCCGTTGGCGAGGCGGTGGCGAGGTGTGGCCCAGTTCTGGAACGGCTTTCCGTACTTCCGGTCGAGGTAGAAATTGATGGCCTCGGCGGCATAGCCGGACGCGGTATAGCCGTGTTCGGCTGCCTCGAGGAACATCGTGACGGCGATCTCGAACTCGCCGCCGGGCGGGCCGCCCATGCCGACGAACCAGGCGTGGTCGGGGCCGTGCGGGTTCTGCGCCGTGCCCGTCTTGCCGATGAACTCCCAGTCCCGCAGCCGCGAGAGTCCCGCGGTCCCGCCGGGCCCGACGACGCGGCGCATGCCGGCGTCGAGGAACCACATGTCGAACGGGTCGATCCGGATCTGGAACGTATCGCGATCCGCGTCGAAGCCGCGAGCGAGCCGCGGTGCGGGGACCCGGCCGTCCGGTCGCGCCAGAGACGCGTAAACGTGCGCGAGCTTGATGGCAGTCATCGTCATCGGGCCCTGCCCGATGGACAGCGACAGGACTTCGCCTTCGCGCGCAGAGTAGCCGAAGTTGCGCTGCCAGAACTCGCGGTCGCGCGGGAACTGCGGCGAGATCTCGTGCGGCACGTCGATTCCCGTCTTCTCACGGAACCCGAGACGGACGCCGGTCTCGAGGAAGCGGTCGAGGCCGATGCGCAGGCCAACCTGATAGAAGTAGACGTTGCACGAGTTCTTGATGCCCTCGATCAGATTCATGCGCCCGTGGCCGGGGCGGTACCAGCACCGCCAGTAGCGGCCGCCGTAGCTC
>JBFJPA010000419.1:0-4489 GCA_041617355.1 Longimicrobiales bacterium | reverse complement strand
GAGCGCGCTGGACTATGCGCACCGGCACGACGTGATCCACCGCGATCTCAAGCCGGAGAACATCCTGCTGTACGAGGGTCAGCCGGTGGTCGCGGATTTTGGCATCGCGCTCGCGGTGTCCAAGGCCGGTGGCGCGCGCATCACGCAGACCGGGTTATCGCTCGGCACGCCGCAGTACATGAGCCCGGAGCAGGCGACCGGGGACCGCGTGCTGGATGCGCGTACGGACATCTACTCGCTCGGCTGTGTGCTGTACGAGATGCTGACGGGCGAGCCACCGCACACCGCGAGCACATCGCAAGCGATCATCGCGCGCGTCCTGACGGAAGCGCCGCGACCCATCCGCGCCTCACGGCCGAACGTGCCGGTGCACGTGGAAGCGGCGGTATTGAAGTCGCTGGAGAAGCTGCCAGCGGACCGGTTCGCGAGTGCGGGCGAATTGGTGCGCGCGCTGGGCGACGCGTCGTTCCGTCACGCAACCGGCGGGGGCGTATCCGTCGGCGGCGCCGATGCGGTGCCCCTCGTGCTCCGCGGCTGGAAGCGCGCGACGGCTGGACTGGCCGCTGTCGCCGTGCTCGCAACGGCGCTGGCCGCGTGGGGCTGGCTGCGGGCGCCGCCCCACCCGCCGCCGCCCATCGAGCGCTTCGAGCTCAATTTCCCGCGCGGCTTCGTGCCGGCCGCGATCGGCGGCCCGTCGATCGCGGTCTCGCCCGACGGCTCGCGCATCGTCTACGTGGGAACGGACTCGACCGGCGCGCGCTGGCTGTATGCGCGGGGCATCGGCGAGAGGTCGGCGACGCAACTCGCAGGCACGCGCGGTGCGCTGCAGCCGTTCTTTTCGCCGGACGGCGAATGGGTCGCGTTCAGCGTCGCCGGCGGGACGATGGGTCTGCCGCAGAGCGCCGGTCGGCTTTACAGGGTCTCGCTGGTCGGGAGGGGAAGCGTGCCCATTGCCGAGCTGCCACGCGGCTTGATGGGCGGAGGCTCCTGGGGCGCCGGTGACACGATCATCTTCTCCGACGTCCTCGACCTCTACCGCGTCGCGGCGTCGGGCGGGCGGCCGGAGCGGATCGCGACGCGCCCGGCCGGCCGCGGGCTCGTATATTATCGGTTCCCGGAACTCCTGCCGGACGGCCGGCACGTCGTGTTCACGCAAATGGAGGGCGCATCCGCGACGCTGGCCGTGCTGTCGCTCGAGGATGGCGTGGTACGCTCGCTCGAGCAGCCGGGCGTCGGCCCGCGCTGGGTCGATGGCGGCTTCCTCACCTTCGTGCAGGCGGATGGCACTCTGTTCGCCGCGCCGTTCGATGCGCGTCGCGCGCGCTTCAGGGGGTCGCCCGAGCCGATCGTCCAGAACGTCATGTCCGGGGTGTCGCAGGGGAGCAGTCTGGGCGTATCCCGGTCGGGCGTTCTCGCGTTTCTCACGGGCAGCGGCACCGCGCCGCTCGAGGTCGTGATGGTGGACCGGCAGGGACGCGTCGAACGTTTGCCGTTGCCTCCGGCCGCATATGCGCAGCCGCGCTTGTCTCCCGACGGACGCCGTCTCGCCGTGACAGTCAGGTACGCGATCGGGACGGCAGCGAGCGGCGACGCCTGGGTGGGTGAGCTCAGCGGCCGAGGCTTCACCCGCGTGACGTACGACTCGATGAGCCTGACGCCGGAATGGCTCCCGGACGGGCGTCGGATCTCCGTCAATCGTGCGGGGAGCGGAGTCGGCCTGTACGCGATCGCGACGGACGGGAGCGGGACCACGGACACGATCATGGTGCGCCCTACGGCCACGTGGGAAGTACAGTACACGCCGGACGGGCGCAGGATGGCGTTCCGCGAGACCGTCTCGCCGAATGACCGTGACATCTGGATCGCGCCCGTGGACACACCGGCTTCGGCACGCCCGTTCATTCGCACGCCCTACAACGAGTGGCACATTGCGCTCTCGCACGACGGCCGCCGGCTGGCCTGGGTTTCGAACGAGACCGGTGCCGAAGAGGTCTACATCCGCGCCTTCGAAGAGAGCGGCCCGCGCTGGCGTGTATCGACGGCCGGTGGCCGCGAGCCACGCTGGTCACCAGACGGCCGCGAGCTGTTCTACCGCACGGGCGACTCGCTCATGGTGGTGCGGATCGGCACCGCAGACGAGCCGGACATTGGTGCGCCGCGTCTGCTCTTCACCGGCCGGTTCGCGTCGTCCGCTACGAACATCTGGTACGACGTGCACCCGGACGGGAACCGCTTCGTGTTCCTGCGCGAACCGAGCGAAGGCGAAAGCGCGCCCGCGTTGCACGTATTGCTGCATTGGTTCGATCAGCGGCGCGCGCGCCGCAGTGGGCGATGACGGACGCCGTCGCACGCCTGAACGCGGCGCTCTCCGGCCGCTACGCGATCGAGCGCGAGATCGGCGCCGGCGGCATGGCCACGGTGTACCTCGCCCGCGACCTGCGCCACAACCGCCGTGTTGCATTGAAAGTGCTGAACGCCGAGCTCGGCGCAGTGCTCGGCACCGAGCGCTTCCTCTCCGAGATCGAGACCACCGCGAACCTGCAGCACCCGCACCTGCTGCCGCTCTTCGATTCGGGCGAGGCCGATGGGCTGCTGTTCTACGTGATGCCCTACGTCGAGGGCGAATCGCTGCGCGCGCGGCTGGAGCGCGAACGGCAATTGCCCGTCGAGGAAGCCGTGCGCATCGCGACTGCGGTGGCGAGCGCGCTGGACTACGCGCACCGGCACGACGTGATCCACCGCGACCTCAAGCCCGAGAACATTCTGCTGCACGATGGTCAGCCCGTGGTCGCGGACTTCGGCATCGCGCTCGCGGTCTCGAAGGCCGGTGGTGCGCGCATCACGCAGACGGGGCTCTCCCTAGGCACGCCGCAGTACATGAGCCCGGAGCAGGCAACGGGCGACCGGGTGCTGGACGCGCGGACGGACATCTACTCGCTCGCGAGCGTGTTGTACGAGATGCTGACGGGCGAGCCGCCGCACACGGGCTCGTCGGCCAAGCAGATCATCATGAAGATCGTGACGGACTCGCCGCGGGCCGTGCATGAACTCCGCAAGTCGGTGCCCGACCATGTCGGCGCCGCCACCGCGCAGGCGCTGGAGAAGCTGCCGGCCGATCGCTTCGCCTCTGCCGCGGACTTCGCAGAGGCGCTCAACGGCCGGTTCCCGACTCGCGCAGCAGCGCGGAACTTCCGCACGCGTGCTGATCAGGGGCCGTGGCGACGTGTGGCCATCGCTGCCGGAGCCGCGGCGGTCATCGGCGTCTCGATCGCTGGTTGGGCATTGCTCGGCGCGCGCGACCGCGGGGTCACGACGCGCGTCGAGTTCGCCTACCGACCCAACTTCGCGGCGGACGATCGGACGCAGATCGCAATCTCGCGCGACGGCCGGCGCATCGTGCAGGGGCTCCGGGACTCGAGCGGGGTCTCTCGCCTGGTGATCCGCGAGATCGGATCGACCACACTGTCGGTGGTCGCCGGGAGCGAAGGCGCGCAGGACCCGGCGTTCTCTCCGGACGGCGAGTCGATCGTGTACTTCGCGGACGGCAAGACCCGGAGGATCGCCACCGCGGGCGGTGTCAGTACGGTCATCGCTGATTCGACGAGTGGCGGCCCCTATTGGTCCGACGACGGCATGATCCTGTACTCGCGTTCGAGCGACGGACTCTGGCGCGTGCCCGCCGCGGGCGGCACGCCAGAGCGTCTCACGACGCTCGACTCGGCGCGTGCCGAGTTCAACCACTGGTATCCCCAGGCTCTGCCCGGAGGGCGGGCGGCCATCTACAACAGCTTCTCGACGCCCTTCGTCCGATCTCGAATCGAGGCCGTCGAGTACGCGACGGGACGGAAGACGGTCCTCGTCGAAGGCGGCGTCGCCGCGCGCTACGTCCCGACCGGGCACCTGCTCTTCGTGCGAGCGGGTGCGCTCTTCGCCGTGCCCTTCGATCCCGCGAAACTCCGCGTCCTCGGGCCGGCCGTGCCCGTCCTCGAGGATATCGCCTGGACAGCGACGGACGGGACAGCCGGGTACGGGGTCGCGGACAACGGCACCCTCGTCTACCTCAAAGGAGCGGAGTGGGAGGTGCCGCGTCGCATCATCTGGGCCGATCGCGCGGGGAACGAGCGACCCCTGATTCCGGAGGTGGCACTCTGGTCCGAGCCCCGCCTGTCTCCCGACGGCCGATGGCTCGCCGTTACGAGACTGGATCCGACCTGGCAGGTCTGGCTCTACGATCTCTCACGAGGAGTGCTCACACAGTTGACCCGCAGTGAAGGCGTTTCGTTCAACGCGATCTGGATGCCGGACAGCCGGTCCGTGATCCACAGCGTCGAGTCTCCGGTCTACGACATGGTCCGCGCGCCCATCGACGGCACTGCACCGACACAAATCGCGGTCTCGCTCTTCGACAAACTCGCCTCTTCGGTCTCGCCGGACGGCCGCACCGTGGCCTTCCACGAGACGCGTGACCGCGACCGCGTCATGTTCATTC
>JBFJPA010000418.1:0-4499 GCA_041617355.1 Longimicrobiales bacterium | reverse complement strand
CCGAATCCCTGCAGGAAGGTACGCCGGTGCAGCGACTTGCCGGTGATGATGTGCATGTCTCGGTCTCCTCGACGGATAACTCAGCGCTGTCCGCTTGGCGCCGCGTCCTGTGCGACGTCCTCGCGTTTCATACGGAACGCATCGCTCGTGACGACGCCAAGAACGAATGACGACATCCGGTAGTCATTGGTCTCGGCGGCGCGCGCGATGGCGCGGACCGCCGGCTTGTCGTACGGCTCGATGCGCCGGCCCAGCGCATAGGCCATCAGGTTCTGTGTGAATGTGCGGATCAGCGGGATCGGCCGTTCCAGCAGCGCGCGCTGCAGCTCCGCCGGCGACGAGATCTCCGTGCCGTCGTAGAGCTGGCCGCGGGTGTCGAGCGGCATGCCGTTTTCGCGGATGCGCCAGCGCCCCGTCACGTCGAAGTTGTCGAGGGCGAGGCCGATCGGGTCCATGAACTGGTGGCACGACCGGCAGACGGCATTGGCCCGGTGCATCTCCATGCGCTCGCGCGTCGTCAGGAAGCGGCCTTCCACGGCGCCTTCCGTCTCCTCGAGATCCGGGATGCCGGGCGGCGGCGGGGGCGGCGGCGTACCCAGCAGCACTTCCATGACCCACTTGCCGCGCAGCACCGGCGATGTCCGGTTCGCGTGGGAGGTCAGCACGAGCACGCTGCCGTGGCCGAAGATGCCGCGGCGCCGGTCGTCCGGGTATTTCACCATACGGAAGTGCGTGCCCGTCACACCCGGTATTCCATAGTGCCGGGCGAGCCGCTCGTTCACGAACGTGTAATCGGCGGTGAACAGCTCGAGCAGGCTGCGATCTTCGCGTACCAGGTTGTAGAAGAAGAGCTCGGTCTCGCGCAGCATCGCGTCCGCGAGCTGCTGGTCGTAGTCCGGGTACCAGAATGCGTCGGGGTGGACCTTGTCCACGTCCTGCAGGCGCAGCCATTGCGCGGCGAATCGAGTGCCGAGCGCTTCCGCCCGCGGATCGGCGAGCATGCGCCGGACCTGTGCCTCGAGGGCGCGGTCCGTGAGCTTGCCGTCACGCGCGAGGGCCGCGAGCTCCTCGTCCGGTGGCGTGCCCCACAGGAAGAAGGAGAGCCGGGACGCCAGCGCGGGATCACTCAGGCGATACGTCTCACCCGGTTTCACGGGACGGGCCGGCGGCTCGAGGCGGAACACGAAATCCGGGCTCGCCAGGATCGCTTGCAGCGCCGTGCGCACGCCGATCTCGAACCCGTCTTCCGCCTCGGCCTCGCGGAAGAACCGCATCAGCGCGTCGACCTCTTCGGATCGGACGGGACGCCGGTACGCCTGGGTCGCGAGCCGGGTGATGATGGAGCGGGCGCAGCTGGGCGCGTCCTGTGCGGGGCTCGGCCGGCAGCTGAAGATGCGCTGACGGCTGGGCGTCTCCGAGACGCCCGTCACGCGGTACGGCCCGCCAATGACCAGTTCCTTCAGATGTGGCAGCGCCGTGATGCCATAGCCGCCGGCGCCGATCTGGCGGTCGGCCAGTGACCATTCGTGCGGCGAGACCAGGTCTTCGACGGGGCCTTCCGATCGCTTCAGGAACGCCGCGCTGACGCGGTGCGGGCCGGCGCGCACGAAGACAGGATCGGTCTCCATGTTCACGCCGTTCGGGTCCTGCACGTGCATCCACTGGTCCATGTCGAGCAGCAGCGCGCGCTCGCCGTCGATCGAGATCTCCAGTTGCTCGAACCGCGTCGTACTGCCGTAGTAGCCGCCCGTCGTCGTGTGGTCGAACGCCATCTTGAAGACGTACTCGCCGTCGGCCGGGAAATTGTGGACGACGGAAACGCCGCCGCGCGTGCCGAACGGCGCGCCTTCGACGCGGTCCCATTGCGAGTAGTAGCCGGACTTCTCGTACGTCGCTTCGCTTGGCGCCGCGTTCCGGTCGCCGACCGCGAGGCGGCTGATCTCGCTGGCCGCGCTCAGATACGCATCCAGCAGCGTCGGCGAGAGCAACTGCACGTCGGCGATGTTGTCGAAGTTCGCGCTCTTCGTGTCGAGCGGGAGGTAGTTGCCGGCGTCGATGTCGAGGTCGAGCAGGTCACGGATGGAGCGCGCGTATTCGGCGCGGTTCAGCCGCTGGAACGTGCGGTTGCCCGGGTTCGGCGACTTCGCGGCGGCCTCGTCGATCAACTGCTCCAGCGTCTCGACCAGCACCTGCAGCGTATCGGCGCCCGGCCGCGGGATGCCCGGCGGCGGCATCATGCCCGCGCGCAGCTTACCAATCATCTTCTCCGCCGTCTCGGCCATGGCGGGCGCGTTGGCCACGTCGAACTCGTTCAGGTGCAGATTGGCCATGTTCAGCTGCGGGTTGTGGCAGAGACCACATACTCGCCGCACCATGGCCGTCAGTGCTTCCGTCGGAATTTCGGCGGGGCCTGCGGGTGCGGCATGGACCGCGGCCGGCGGCAGGGCCGCCACCGTCAGGGCCGGCGGGGCCTGGACCGGAGCATGGCGGTCGCTGGCCGCATCGGCCACAACGACTGTGGCCACGGCTCCCGTCACGACGAGAGCAACGACGAGTGTCCTCATGGAACGGCCTCCCGCGGTTCCTGTCCTCGGCCGACCGGTAGTGGGGCCGGGACAGACGCGACGTCGGGGTCGTCACGGACAGGCTGGGCAGATGAGACCCGCCACAACCTAATTCCGGGCGGCAGGGCAGACCAGCGCGAACGCCTTCTGCGGCAACCGCCGGGCCCGCTCACACGGGAACCCGTGGACGTTTGGGGATCTTTCGGGGTATGATCGCCGGTGTCGTCCCCACGGATCCCCGAAACGCGAATCTCCGGATGCCCGATCGTAAACCGACGCTTGTCCCCCGCGCTTTGTTTGTGAGCGCCTGCCTCGTGATCGTGGCAGCCGGCCTGAAGGTGGCCGCGCCCGTCCTGATCCTGTTCGCGCTCGCGGCCTTCCTCGTCGTGATCACGCAGCCGGCCGTCGAGTGGCTGCGGCACCGGCGGGTCCCCACGCCCCTCGCGATTTCGCTCGTCGTCCTGCTGACCTTCGCCGTGCTGGCCATGTTCGGCACGGTCCTGACCCAGTCCCTGAACGAGATCCGGCTCGCGTTCCCGCGCTACATCACCCGGTATCAGACGCTGCAGGCGACGTTTGTCGAGGCCCTGCAGAACCGCAACATCGGGCTGCCCGAGGCGTTCCAGCCGGATTTCGTCAACGCGCAGCGGCTCCTGGATTTCGTGACCGGTGCGTTGCTCGAGCTGGCCGGCTTCATGTCCGCCACACTGCTCGTGCTCGTCATTGCCGTGTTCGGCATGATCGAGGCGACCAACATCCCGGCAAAGGCGACGGCGGCGTTCGGCGCGAAGGTCGACGTGACGCGTTTCGCCAAAGTGGCGCAGGAAGTCCAGCATTATCTCGCCATCAAGACCGTAATCAGCCTCGCCACCGGCCTGCTCGTCGGCGTCTGGGTCTGGCTCGTTGGGCTCGACTTCGCCGTGTTCTGGGGCCTCGTCGCGTTCATCCTCAACTTCGTGCCCAACATCGGCTCCGTTCTGGCCGCGATCCCCGCGCTCATGCTCGCCATCGTGCAGCTCGGGCCCAACGGCACTCTGTTCGTCGCCATCGGTTACGTCGGCGTGAACCTGCTGCTCGGCAACGTCGTCGAGCCGACGCTGCTCGGACGTCGCCTCGGCCTCTCGCCGCTGGTCATCATCCTGTCCGTCGTCTTGTGGGGCTGGCTCTGGGGGCCCATCGGGTTCCTGCTCGCCGTGCCGCTCACGATGGTCGCGCACATCATGCTCGAGAACACGCCGGACTACCGTTGGGTGGCCGTGCTCATGGCGCCCGCCTCCCAGCGCACGACGCCCTCACCCGAGCCTCGCTCCGCCTCGCCCGCACCCGGCGGCGCACAAGACGCGGCGTGAGGGGCGATCGCCGAGCCGTGGCTGTCCTCGCGCTCGGGTTTCTCGCCGCCGCGTGCGGCGACCTGCTCTTTTCCGCCGATGTGCTGGGTCGACGGCCCTTCCAGCCGCCGCCCGCCTATGCGGAGTGGTGGGCCGCCACCGAGACCTGCTCCGTCCGACAGGCGCCCATGCAACGCGTGTCCTGGTTCCTTGCCGACGGCCTCGCCGGCGATGGCGTCATCGCGCGCGCTCGCTGGACCGCGCCCCACGAGATCATCATCGTCAAGGGATACGAAGACGACGAACGCGTCGTCCGCCACGAGATGCTGCACGACCTGCTCCAGGGCGACCGCCTCCACCAGTCCGACCTGTGGCACCGTTGCGGCCTCCGCTTCGATGTGGTCGACGGACCTTGAGGGTCGACGGCGACGCCGAGGAAAGAAAGGCGCTCCGCGTACGTTCGGGATCCGGTTGGCCGTCCTTCGCGACCGGGTCCGGCCGGCATCAACGAAATGTTGCGAGGAGGACGCCGACGACGCGCGGAGAACGACATGGACTTCGAGATCTCCGCATAACTCGGTAAACGTGCCCACGTCCCGGGTCCCGT
>JBFJPA010000417.1:0-4509 GCA_041617355.1 Longimicrobiales bacterium | reverse complement strand
CGCCGGAAGTGCTCGAGGGCTTCGGCGGGCCGGTTGATCTGTAACGCTGCGGTACCGGCCACGAAGAACGGGGGCGAAGTCCCGACCTGTTCCGCCATCCGAACCGCGGCGTCGTGGGTGCGCTGGAGGTCTCCCGCGAGCCAGAACCGGGCCCAATCGAGGATGGCCCGATCCGACGGCGACAACTCCGCCCGTTTGGCCTCCACGCGGTCGACGAGAATTGCGACTGCGGCCGGCCGTTGCGCGTTCATCTGTGCCGTCGCGGCGAGCAGGAGCGGGGCGACGAAAGACGAGTCGAGCGCGGCGGCGGCCTCGGCCCGCGCAACGACGGTCTGCCAGTCGCGTCCCACGAACGCTTGCATCGCGACCGCATACTCCTTGTAGGCGGCGTAGCTCGGTGCGTGCGTCGGGAATCTGCCCTCCCGGAGCTCCCAATTCAGCTCGTGCCCGAACATCGCCAGGAACCCGAACAGGCCTTCCCGCAGGCGTTCGAGGCCCGCATCCGGATGGTCGCGGTGCGCGCGGACCGGCTCGGTCGCGAAGATCACCTTCTGACCGTCGGCGTCGTGCACCGTGGCCTGGAGCACGATGCTGTCCGCAGCGGCATGGTAGGAGCCGGTGATCACCACGCCGGATCGTGTCGCGTCCGCGACTGCCCGCATGGGGGACGGCGCCGCGCCACCGGCGACCGGAAGGACGCCCGCGGCCAGCACCTGCATGGACGCCGTCACAGGCACGGCCTCGAGTCCGCTGACGCTCACGAGGGACCGCACGATGTGGTCGGCCACGATGACGCCGACGGGGTCCAACGCAGCGTCGCCAGTGCGATTCTCGAACGGCGCGACCGCGATCCGGCTGCGCACCAGGTCGGGGCGGTCCGACGGCATGTAGTGCCACCCGATCCCCGTCATGGCGAGAACGACGACGGCGCCCGTCACGACCAGCTGGCTGGTGAACCGCGCGGACACCCGTCCCGTGGCCGAGGTCCGCCGGATGCCCTTCGCCGTCAGGTCGTAGACCCAGGCCAGCACGAGCGCGACGGGAAAGCCGATCAGGGCCGCGAGCACCAGCAGACGGTTCAGGCTGTCGGGCAGGAAGAAAGCGGGAAACACGATGCCCGCCGCTTCGAGCGACGCGATGGAGACCGCGCCGTACGCGATGCCAACACGCACGACCTTGCGTCGCTTCAGCTCGGCAAGGAACGAAACGTCGTCGGACCCGTCCACGGCAGCACGCGGATCGGCGGACATCGGGCTCTGTGCGATAGAGGGGCGGTCAGAGAACCTGCAGAACAATTTGCCAGCCGGTGGACCAGCGAGCAACGCCGGAGTTGCGACAGCGCTCGAACGGCACCGGCGGGTCCGCTTGTCTGCCGGTGCACGCATGCGGTAGCGTTGGCCGTCGGATCGAGGTGATCGCGAACGCCATCCCGGAGCCCGTTTGAACCTGCGTGGCTTCATCGCCGAGCTTCGCCGCCGCCGCGTCGTGCGCGTCGCCGTCGTGTACGCGGCGTCAGCGTTCGTGCTGCTGCAGGCCGCCGACCTGCTGTTCCCGGCGCTGCTTCTGCCCGAGGGTGCATTCCGCTGGCTGGCCGTGGTCGTCGTCCTGGGGTTCCCGGTTGCGCTCGCCCTGAGCTGGGCGTTCGATGTGCACCCGGCGACTTCGGCTCCTGACCCGCCGCCCGCCGTGCCGCCGCCCCTGGACGATCGGCCGGAGCGGTCGGTCGCGGTGCTGCCGTTCGTGAACATGAGTGCCGATCCCGACAACGAGTTCTTCAGCGACGGACTGTCGGAGGAGCTGCTCAACGTGCTCACGAAGGTGCCGGGGCTGTACGTCTCCGCGCGCACCTCGTCGTTCGCGTTCAAGGGTGCGGCAACGGACGTGCGTTACGTCGCCGAGCGGTTGGGCGTGCGCACCGTCGTCGAGGGCAGTGTACGGCGCGCCGGTGACCGCGTGCGCATTACCGCGCAGGTGATCGATGCCGAGCGTGGATTTCATCTGTGGTCGGATTCGTACGACCGGAAGCTGCAGGACATCTTCGCGATCCAGGCAGAGATCGCGCGCAACATCGCCGATGCGCTGGAGGTGCGCCTCAGCGATCCTGCGGAGCGTGCTCTGCGCGAGGTGCTGACGCACGACGTGCGCGCCTACGAGCTGTACCTGCGCGGCCGGCACCAATTCCATGAACTGACGCGAACGGCGCTGCGTGCTGCCTGCGAACTGTTCCGCCGCGCCATCGCGCAGGACCCGACGTTCGCGCCGGCGTACGCCGGACTGTCGGACGCGTTGACCTTCCTCTACGTCTGGATCGATCACGACGATGCGTTGCTCGAGGAGGCGGAGCAGGCCGCGGCCCGCTCCCTCGAGATCGCGCCGAACCGCGCCGAGTCGCACACGGCCACCGCATGGGTGTTGTCACTGCGACGTCGTTTCGCGGAGGCGAACCGTCACTTCGAGCAGGCGATCGCGCGCGATCCTTCGCTCTACGAGGCGTGGTACCTGTACGGCCGGTCCCGCTTCGCCGAAGGCAGGCTGGAGGAGGCCGCCGAGTTGATGGCGCGTGCCCACGCGGTCTGCCCGGACGAGTATCAAAGCATCTCGCTACGCTCGATGATGCTGCGTGGACTCGGCCGTCTGGACGAGTCCCGCGCCGTCGCGGCCGAAGCGCTGGCCGCGATGGACCGGCACCTCCAGCTCAACCCGAACGACATTCGCGCCGGCTATCTGCGCGCCCAGGCACTCGTCGAGCTGGGCCGCGGCGACGAAGCCGTCGCCGCCATGGAGCGCGTGGCCGCGTCGGCGCCGAACGATTCCGGCGTGCACTACAACGCCGCGTGCCTCTACGCCAGGCTGGGGCTCGCCGACCGCGCCTTTGCCCAGCTGGAACGGGCGCTGAACGTCGGCACCGTGCAGCGCGACTGGGTCGTGAAGGATCCGGACTTCGACAAGGTCCGGGACGATCCGCGGTTCGCGGCCCTGCTGAAGCGGATGAAGTGAGGCGGATCGCGAGCGACGCTTCGCTTTGCGCCGTTGCTCGCACGGGCTTATCGTGGCAAATCATCCCTCACACCGCCGGACGCAGGCCCATGACGACCTCGCCTCGCGATGCCGATGCGCGCGGATCGCCGCGTTCGGAGCGGGTCGAGCGCATCTATGCAGAAGTACGAGCGCTGCCTGCAGCCGACCGTCGGGCGTTTCTGGACCACGCGTGCGCCGGCGATCCCGCGCTCCGTGCCGAGGTCGAGTCGTTGCTGGCGCACGCAGCGGAGGCGGAGTCGTTCATCGGCGACGTCGGCGATGTTGTCGATGCTGGCGATCCGATTCCGCGGCTGAACGCGGCGCTCGCGGGTCGCTACCGCGTCGAGTCGGAGATCGGCCAGGGCGGCATGGCCACGGTCTTCCGCGCGGTAGACCGCCGCCACACGCGGAAGGTCGCCATCAAGGTGCTGCGCCCCGAGCTGGCCGCCGTCCTCGGTGCCGACCGCTTCCTCGCCGAGATCCGGACCACGGCGCACCTGCAGCATCCACACATCCTGCCGCTCTTCGATTCCGGCCAGGCGGGCGGTTTCCTCTACTACGTGATGCCGTATGTCGAGGGCGAGAGCCTGCGCGCGCGGCTCGATCGGGAGAAGCAGCTTCCGGTCGAGGACGCGGTCCGCATCGCGAAGGCCGTGGCGAGCGCGCTCGACTATGCGCACCGACAGGGTGTCATCCATCGCGACATCAAGCCGGCCAACATCCTGTTCCAGGACGGCGAGCCGGTCGTTTCGGATTTCGGCATCGCGCTGGCAGTCGGTGCGGCGGGCGGCGGCCGGCTGACGGAGACGGGGCTCAGCCTCGGCACCCCGTATTACATGTCGCCGGAGCAGGCGACGGGGGATCGGGCCGTCGGGCCGCCGAGCGACACGTGGGCGCTCGGCTGCGTGTTGCACGAGTTACTGGTCGGCGAACCGCCGTACACGGGCGCCACGGCACAGGCCGTCCTGGCGAAGATCCTGAACGCGGAGCCGGCTTCGGCGTGCACGGTCCGTCCCGCGGTACCGCGGCACGTGGATGCCACCATCCGCAAGGCGCTCGAGCGTATGCCGGCGGACCGGTTCACGAGCGCGCATGCGTTCGCGGCTGCGCTCGACGATCCCGCGTTCCGGCACGGCGAGGTGGCGGCGGGCGGCGGCGTGCGATTCTGGCGGACGCTCGCGTTCGCGTTCGGCGTGATCACCTTGCTGCTCTCGGCGATCAGCGTGTGGGAGTGGACTCGATCCGAGGCGATGCCATCGTCACCGGTCGCGCGTGTCGAGATCCCGCTTCCCGAAGGGCACAGCATCCAATCGGGTCTGGCCACCCCCCAGCCGATCGCGATTTCGCCCGACGGCCTGCGCATCGCGTACGCGGCCGTGGTCGATGGGCAGTCGGCGTTATACATGCGCGATCTCGCGGATTACGATCCGATTCGTCTGCCAGGTACCGAGGGCGCGCGCCAGCCTTTCTTCTCGCCGGATGGGGAATGGG
>JBFJPA010000416.1:0-4511 GCA_041617355.1 Longimicrobiales bacterium | reverse complement strand
CCGCCATGCGCGGATCGGACAGCGCCGCCCTGGCTGCGGCCACGACACGGAACGCCCGGCGGTTCTACGGGTTGCACGAAGACGCCGGCGCGCCGGCGTGATTTCGGCCGGAGGAACCGGTATCTTTCGAGCAGCCGAGCCCCTGCCACACGAACATCGAACGCTCACGATGGCCCGCCGCATCCACATTCTCCCGGACACGTTGGCCAACCAGATCGCCGCGGGCGAGGTGGTGGAGCGGCCGGCATCCGCGGTGAAGGAGCTGGTCGAGAACGCGCTGGATGCAGCCGCCACGCGCATCGAGATCGCCGTTCGGAATGGCGGCAAGACGGAGATCCGCGTCGCGGACGACGGGTGCGGAATGGGCCGGGACGATGCGTTGCTCGCCCTGGACCGGCACGCGACGAGCAAGATCACGGCGCCGGAGGACCTGCGCGGGGTCCGGACGTTCGGATTCCGGGGTGAAGCGCTGCCGAGCATCGCGTCGGTCTCCAAGTTGGTTCTGGAGACGGCGGAGCCCGCGGGCGTGGGTACACGCGTGCGGGTCGCGGGCGGTCGGATTCAGGGAGTCGAAGACTGTGCGCGGCAGGCGGGCACGACGGTCGTCGTCAAGAGCCTGTTCATGAACGTGCCGGCGCGGGCGAAATTTCTGCGCAGCGCGGCCGTCGAGACGCGCGCGATCGCGGACGTCGTCGTGTCGCTCGCACTCGCGAACCTGTCGACGGCGTTCCTGCTCGAGTCGAACGGGCGCACGCTGCTGGAGCTGCCGGCGGCGAACGACCTGTCGTCGCGTGTTGCGGCGTTGTGGGGCGATGGGGCCGCGGCGCGGTTCGTGCCCGTTCTGCAGGAAGCGGAGGCGATCCGCGTGAGCGGGCTCGTGGAACGTCCGGATGCTTCCTTGAGCGGACCGCGGCGCGTGCACCTGTTCGTGGACGGTCGGCCCTTCCGCGACCGTATGGTGGTGGCGGCGGCAGAACGCGCGTACCGCACGACCGTGCCGCATGGCGCGAGACCGTCGCTGCTGCTGTACCTGTCGATGGTACCGGGCGAGGTCGACGTCAATGTGCATCCGGCGAAGGCGGAGGTCCGCTTCCGCTCGCCGTATGGCGTCGAGGCCGCGGTCGAGAATGCCATCCGTGCGGCGCTCGGCACGTTGGAGAGCGCGGCACCGATCGGCCACGGGGCAACGCAGCTGGCGCGCTCGGCGGCGACGCCGGTGCCGTCGACGCAGGCGGAGCCGGGCCAGCTCGCGTTTTTCGTGGCGGCCCCGGAGCGGGGCAAGGACGGCGATGCAGAGCCGGCCGCGCTGGACGTCGCACAGGAGCCGGAGCCGAAGCCACGGCTCTGGCAGGTCCACGACACCTACATCCTGGCCGAGACGCGCAGCGGCCTGCTCATCATCGATCAGCATTCGGCGCACGAGCGGATCCTGTTCCACGAGCTCATGCACCGTTTTGCCAATGGCGGAGGCACGAGCCAGCGCCTGCTCTTTCCGATCACGTTGCGGCTCTCGCCCGCCGAATTCGCGTCGGTCACGGACCTGCACACGCTGTTCGAGCGGACGGGCTTCGAGATCGAGCCGTTCGGCGGCCGAACCGTCATCGTGCACGCTGCGCCCAACCCGCATCCGTACTTCGACGCGGAACGCTGTCTGCGCGACATGATCGCCGAGCTGGTGAGTGGCAGCGAGTTGACGCGGTCGGCGCGCAACCAACACGAGCGAATCGCGATGACGTTCGCGTGTAAGGGCGCGATCAAGGCCGGCCAGCCGCTCTCGCTACGCGAGATGGAAGAGCTGTTCGACCGTCTGTTCCAGACGGAGCTGCCCTACCACGACGTGCACGGTCGCCCCTCGATCGTGCGGCTTTCGCTGGATGAGCTACAACGCCGGTTCGGGCGCCATGGATAGGGACATCCTCGTCCTGACCGGGGCGACCGCCACCGGAAAGACCGCGCTGGGCCTGGCGCTCGCCCGACGCACGGGCGCCGCCATCATCTCGATGGACTCACGCCAGGTCTACCGCGGCATGGACGTCGGAACGGCCAAGGTCGACGCCGCCGACCGGCGTGCGGTGCCGCACTTCGGCCTCGATCTGGTCAACCCCGACGAACGCTACAGCGCCGGCCAGTTCGGGCGGGATGCGCGCCGGTGGCTGGCGCAGATCCGCGAGCGAGGTCAACCCGCTCTGCTCGTGGGCGGGACGGGCTTCTTCCTGCGCGCACTGACCCACCCGATGTTTCGCGAGCCAAGTATCCCGGCCGAACGGCGCGACGCGTTGAAAGCGTATCTCGCGACGCTGCCCGAGCAGCGACTCCGGCAGTGGGCCGGCCACATTGAGGGAATGCGCTCGCTGCCCGGTGACCGGCAGCGCCTGTCGCGCATCATCGAGGTGGCGACACTCACCGGGAAGCCGTTGCACTGGTGGCAGCGCGAGGCGGCGCCTGCGGCACCGGCACTGGACGCCGCGATCGTCGTGCTCGAGCTCGACCGCGCGACGCTGCACCGACGGATCGACGCGCGGGTCCACGAAATGGTGAGCGCGGGTTTCCTCGAAGAAGTTCGCGTGTTGCGAGACCTGGGCTACGGTCCGAACGATCCCGGTATGAACGCGACCGGGTATCGCGAGATGCTGGCTGTGCTGGCGGGCGAACTCTCGCTGGACGACGCGATCGCCCGGACCCAGGCTGCCACGCGCGCCTACGCCCGCCGCCAGGAGACGTGGTTCCGGCACCAGCTGCCGGAGCGCACCGTCCGATTGGATGCCGCACGGCCGATGGAGGAGCTGGTCGATCGCGCCGAACGCATCCTGAAGGAGGAGGTATCGGTCTGAACATCGGCATCAGTTGTTATCCGGTCTATGGAGGATCCGGCGTGGTGGCGACGGAACTGGGTCTCGAACTGGCCAAGCGTGGCCACGAGGTCCACTTCATCACGTACGCCCAGCCGTTCCGCCTGTCGGGCTTCGTCGAGCGCATCTACTATCACGAAGTCGAGGTGCCGTCCTACCCGCTCTTCGAGCACCCTCCCTACAACCTCGCGCTCACGGTTGCGATCCACCGTGTGGCGCAGCAGTACCGGTTGAATCTGCTCCACGCACACTACGCGGTGCCGCACGCAACCTCCGCATGGATGGCGAAGGAAATGCTCGGCCGCGACGACTTTCGCGTGGTCACGACGCTGCACGGCACGGACATCACGCTGGTCGGCCAGGATCCATCGTACCAGAGCATTACCGAATTCTCGATCAAGCGGTCCGACGGCCTGACCGCGGTGTCGGACTATCTGCGGCGCGAGACGATCCAGCACTTCAAAGTCGATCCGACACGCATCCGCACGATTCCCAACTTCGTGGACCCTGCGAAATACAAGCGCGACGCCTACCCGTGTCACCGCGCCAAGCTGGCCCGTGAAGGCGAGAAGATCATCACACACATCTCGAACTTCCGGTCCGTCAAGCGGCTGGAGGACGTGGTGCGCATCTTCGCTGGCATCGCGCGCGAGCTGCCCTCGCGGCTGTTGCTCGTGGGCGATGGTCCGGACCGTGGCCGGGCCGAGCAACGCGCGCACCGGGAGGGCGTCGGCGACCGGGTCTGGTTTCTCGGCAAGCAGGATTCGGTCGCGGAGCTTCTCGCCTGTTCCGATCTGTTTCTTCTGCCCAGCGAGTCGGAGGCGTTCGGGCTGGTCGCCCTGGAAGCAATGGCCTGCGGCGTGCCGGTCATCGCCACCGCGATCGGCGGGATTCCCGAGGTGGTCACGGACGGAGCCAACGGTTACCTTGCGCCCATCGGCGACGTCGAGGCCATGTCCGCTGCCGGAATCCGCCTGCTCCGCGACGCCGACCTCTGGGCCCGCTTCAGCGGCGCCGCACGAACGGCGGCCGAAGCATTCAGCGCCGATCTCGTCGTCCCTCGTTACGAAGCGCTCTACGAGGAGGTCTTGGCTCGGTGACGTCGATGGGAACGGCACTGGAAACCGACCGGCGCTCGGCCGCCATCCCCGTGAACGATGACACGATCCGCGTCATCGACATGGCGCTCGAAGAAGATCGCGGCAGCGGCGACTGGACGACGCGCTGGACGGTGCACGCGCGCAGCCGCGCCCGCGCCGAGATCGTCGCGAAGGCTCACGGCACCGTGGCCGGCGTCGGGCCCGCGCTCGCCGTGTTTTCCCGACTCGATCCACGCATCGACTGCGCCGCCGCAGTCTGCGACGGCGAGCGCGTCGAGCCCGGCATGCTCGTCGCCTCCTTGCGCGGGCCGGCTCGACCCGTGCTGACCGGCGAACGCGTCGCTCTCAATTTGCTGCAGCACCTGTCCGGCATTGCTACGCTGACACGCACGTTCGTCGATGCCGTCGATGACCTGCCCGTGCGCATCCTCGATACCCGCAAGACGCTGCCCGGCCTGCGCGTCGCGCAGAAACATGCCGTCACCGTCGGTGGCGGCATGAATCACCGCATGGGACTGTGGGACGCCATTCTGATCAAGGAAAACCATATCGCTGCAGCGGG
>JBFJPA010000415.1:0-4512 GCA_041617355.1 Longimicrobiales bacterium | reverse complement strand
CGCTCGCCCTGCTCAGCCGGCTCGAGGTCTGGCTCGGGCCCCGGACCGTCACGGAACGCTGGATCCGGCTCCGCTTCCATTCGCCGGGACCGGGGGCCCGCGAGCGAACCGAGGCCGTGCTCCGGCAGCACGGTGTGCGCATCCGCTCGCGCGAGATCGAACGACGTGACAAAGCCTTAGACATCACCTTCCGCGGCGAGGCCCGGTCCGAGGTCTGGGACGGCGTGCTCGAGGCCCTGCTCCGTGACGAAACCGTCACCCGGGCCACGCTGGAGTGACCTCGCCCAGCGGTCGATACTCGGGGGGTCGACAACCGGCCGAGCCGCGACCCCGTCGCCCGGCCTGACACCTGATCCCGGAACCGCTCTCACACATGCTCGAGATCTTCAAGGCGGCCATCCAGCGTGGCGCGTCCGACCTCCATATGAAGGCCGGCGACTTCCTCCGCGCACGTATCAACGGCGACCTGGTCCCGCTCACGCAGCAGCGGCTGACGCCTGAGCAGATCCGTCAGATCTGCCTGCAGCTCGTCCCGCACGACAAGGACAAAGACCGGCTCGACGAGATGACCGACTACGACTGTTCCTGGGGCGCACCCGGGATCGGCCGGTTCCGCGTGAACATCCTGCGCCAGCGCGGCTCGCTCATGGTCGTCATGCGCGTGATCCCGATCGAGATCCCGAACTTCGAGGCGCTCCGGCTGCCCCCTGTCCTGGCCGGCATCGCCCACGCCGAGCGAGGCATGGTGCTCGTGACCGGGGTGACCGGGTCCGGCAAGTCCAGCACGCTGGCCGCCATGATCGGCTACATCAACAACACCCGGCGGAAACACATCATCACGCTGGAGAACCCGATCGAGTTCCTGCACCGGGACGTGAACGGCTCGATCACGCAGCGGGAGATCGGCACGGACACGGACACGTTCGAGCGGGGCCTGACGTCCGCGTTGCGCGAAGACCCCGACGTCATCATGATCGGGGAGATGCGGGATACGACGACGATCGACACGGCCATCAAGGCTGCGGAGACGGGACACCTCGTGCTCTCGACCCTCCACACGACGAACGCCGTGCAGACCGTCTCACGCATCATCGCGGTCTTCCCGCCGCACGAGCAGGAGATGGTCCGGGTCCGCCTTGCCGAGAACCTCGTGGCGGTGTGCAGTCAGCGCCTGCTGCCGCGCAAGGACGGCAAGGGCCGGGTCGTCGCGTGTGAGATCATGATCGTCACGGGCACCATCAGCGACGCCATCATGGACGGCGAGCGCATGCTCGAGATCTACGATCTCATTGCGGACGGCCGGCAGCAGTACGGATCGCAGACATTCGACCAGCACCTGCGAGACCTCGTCGAAGCCGATCTGGTGGCATACGAGGTGGCGAAGGCGGCCGCGAACAACCCCGCGGACTTCGAACTGCAGATGCGGACGCTTGCCTGATCATGAACTGAAGGATCGCCTCGGCGGCGTGTTCCTCCCGGTCACGACGCCGTTCGATGAGGTCACCGGCGACATCGCGCCGGTCCCGTTCCGGGAGAACCTGAGGCGCTACGTCGAGGCGGGAGTCGACGGTCTCCTCCTCTACGGCTCGACGGGCGAAGGCGCGCTGCTCGACGCGGACGAGATGGCGCGTGGCACCGCGTACGCTCGCGAGGTCGTGCCTGCGGGTGTGCCGTTGCTCGTCGGCAGCTCCTGTGAGTCCACGCGCGCGACGATGCGCCTCACGCGCGTGCTCGCCGAACAAGGCGCCGATGCCGCACTCGTCCATCCGCCGGCCTACTTCGGTGCGGGTCTTCCGCCGGCCGCGCTTCTGGACTACTACCGAGCGGTCGCCGACGACTCGCCGATCCCGTTGCTCGTCTACCACATGCCCAAATACACGAAGGTGACGATCGAGCCGGGCTTGCTCGGTGAGATCGTGCGTCACCCCAATGTGCTCGGCTTCAAGGACTCGTCGGGCGACATCAAGCGTTTTGCCGACTACACGCAGGCGTGCGACGAGAGTGCGCGCATGTTCGTCGGCAATGGCACGCTGCTGTACACGGCGCTCGAGCTGGGCGCGGCCGGCGGCATCCTCGCCATCGCGGATCTCGTGCCCGAGCGGTGCCTCGAGTTGGTTCGTGCGTTCCGTGCCGGCGAGACGCGGCGTGCGGGCGAGATCCAGCAGGGTCTGGCCACGGTCCACAAGGAGATCGTCGCCGCCTGGGGCGCCGTGGGCGTCAAGGCCGGCCTGGACCTGCTCGGCATGGCGGGCGGGCCGCCGCGTCCACCGCTGCGCGGCCTCGGCGAAAAGGAGCGCCGGCACGTGGCGCGCATCCTCAGGGAAGCCGGCGCGCTGGAAGCCACGCCGAGTCGGTAACGCGCGGCGCCGCGGCGTCTTGCAAGGCTCGCGATGAATCACGAACGCGATCGCGTTTCCGCGGATCTGCAAGCCTTGGTGCGGCCGCGCTTCATCGGATCGGCCGGGTGGGCGGCCACACGCGAGGCGCTGCGCTCGCGCTTCCGCGCCCTCGGCTACGAGGAGCGCGTACTGCCGTTCGAAGCATCCGTGCTGCCCGGACGGTACGCCTTTCCTGCCGCGGGCCTCGCGGTCGCCCTCGCGTGTCTCGGCGCCGTTGCGCTGTTGCCCGACCGTCGCGGCCTCGCCCTGCTCCTGCTTATCACGGCCGGCGCGCTCTGCGCGTGGATCGCCGCACGCGCAGCGGCGGCCACCGATGAATGGCGTGTCGGCCGACTCCGCCTCGCGAACCTGCTGTTCCACCAGCCGGATGCGCGGCCCCGCTGGATCGTCGTCGCCCACCTCGACAGCAAATCGCAGTTCGTGCCGCTGCTGCTGCGCGCGGCCGCCGCCGCTACGCTCGTCGCGACGTGGCTGGCCCTCGTCGTCATTGCGGCACTCGGAGGGCCGGCCGCTCAGGCGAACCCGGTCCTCGGCCTGCTCGCCATCCTCGCGACCGGCTCGGGCGCTGTCATCGTGTCGAGCCCTTCCCGGAACGCGAGCCCCGGCGCGCTCGACAACGCCAGCGGTCTGGCGACGCTGCTCGGTCTTGCCGAGCGACAGGTGGCCGCGCGCGATGTCGCGTTCCTCGTGACGGATGCCGAGGAGATCGGCCTCGCCGGGTCCCGGGCCGTCGCCCGCCGTCTGCCGACGCTGGAGGGCGTGATCAACGTGGATGGCGTAGACGACGCAGGGCCCTTCTGGATCCTCGAGCGGTTCGGCCGGCCGCGGCGCGGCCTCGCGCCACACCTCGCGCTGGCCGTGCTGTCCGCCGGACGCGAGCTCGCCGACGTCGTGCGCCGCCGTGACGTGCCTGACGGACTGCTGCTCGATCACATGTCCTTCGTGCGCGCTGGGATTCCGGCCATCACGCTCATGCGCGGGACCGCTCGCTCGCTCGCCCGGGTCCACCGGCCGGGCGACGATCGGTCCAGGCTGCGAGGATCCGGCGTGCGTGCCGCCGCCGCGCTGCTCGACCGCGCGCTGGACTCGCTGCGCGCGTCCGATGTTGCCCCGCCGCACGGTGCCGACGGGGTGGCGGCCTCGCGACGATCGGACTAGACTCTCAGGGAAAAAGAAACTCGTCGACCGCTCCCGCGCCGCTCGGCGCGAGGAGCGGCTCGTGTGTTTGCACGATGGAGATGAAACGCCATGAAGGACGCGCGCTGCCTGGTGGTCGTCGGGGCGCAGTGGGGTGATGAAGGCAAAGGCAAGATCGTCGACGTCCTGTCCGCCGACGTCGGTCTCATCGCTCGTTATCAGGGCGGCGCCAACGCAGGCCATACCGTCCACGTCGGTGGCGAAGAGTTCATCCTGCACCAGATTCCGTCCGGGATCCTGCACGCCGACACGCGTTGCCTGCTCGGCAACGGCGTCGTACTCGATGTCGAACAGCTGCTGGGCGAAATCGATGCGCTCCATGCGCGCGGCATCGAGAGCGAGCCGCGCCTCGGCATCAGTGGCCGCGCACACCTCCTGCTGGAATACCACAAGCGACTGGACGCTGTCAGCGAAGCCGCCCGCGGCAACTTGAAGATCGGCACCACCGGCAAGGGGATCGGTCCCGCGTACGAGGACAAGATCGCACGCGTCGGCGTGCGTGCCGCCGACCTGCTCTACGCCGACCGCGCACACGGCCTCATCGAGCACGCCGTCGCACGCGCCAACGAGCGACTGCGCGCGGCCGGCGAATCCGGGCTCGACCCCGTGCGCGTCGCCGACAACGTGCTCGCGCTGCGCGGCCGCATCACGCCGCTGCTGACCGACACTGGACGCGAGATCACGCAGACGCTGCGCTCCGGTCGACGCGTACTCCTGGAAGGTGCGCAGGGAGCCCTCCTCGACGTCGACCACGGGACCTATCCCTACGTCACGTCATCGACCACCACGGCGGCCGGCGCCGCGACCGGCGCCGGCATCGGACCGACCGTCATCGACGCCGTCATCGGCGTCGTCAAGGCCTACACGACACGCGTCGGCAGCGGGCCGCTTCCCACGGAAATCGAGCCGCCCCTCG
>JBFJPA010000414.1:0-4522 GCA_041617355.1 Longimicrobiales bacterium | reverse complement strand
CTCGGGCTCGAGCGCCGAACGTTCCTGGCCGTTGAGCGTGGCGTCCCGAGCGGGGAAGGCCTCGATCATAGTGCGGTTCGCGTGCGGGACTCCGCCAGCGAGCCCAGCCTTCCTCGCCCGCCTACGGGGTCGGAGGCTCCGCCCAGAAGATGAGGCGCTCTATCTCCAGGCGGTCTCGCCCGCTCACCCGCAGAGCCGTGAACCGGCCGGCCGGCGGGCCGCTCCCGCCGTCCGGCGGGCCGGACCCGGAACCGGCCGCCGGACCCCGAGCGCCGGTTCGGCGTATCCTGCTGGTCGGATTCATGACCGCGGGCAAGACGCGGATCGGTCGGATGCTCGGGACGGCCCTCGGCTGGCGGTTCATCGATGTGGACGCCGAGATCGAACGCCGGACGGGCCGCACGGTCGCCCGGATCTTCCAGGAGGATGGTGAGCCCGCGTTCCGGCTGCTGGAGTCCGAGGCCACGATCGAGGCGCTCCAGCAGGACGAGGGTGTGATCGCGTCCGGCGGTGGTTGGGCGGCCCGGCCCGGCGCGATCGAAGGCGTGCCCGGCGGCACGCTCGTGATCTGGCTGCGCATCCCGGCACGCGAGGCGGTGCGACGGGCCCGACGGGGCCGGCCGAGGCCGCTCCTGGACCGGCCGGATCCGCTGGCGACGGCGCGCGCGCTGCTGGCGGAACGCGAGCCGAACTACCGGCGCGCACACTGGACCATCGACGTGGAAGGTCGGGAACCGGCCGCCATCGTAGAGGACATAATGCAACGGATGAAGCAGCTGCATGGCAGATAACGGGCGTCACCTGATCATCGTCGAATCGCCGCACAAGGCGAAGACGATCGGCAAATATCTCGGCAAGGAGTACCGGGTCCGCGCGTCGGTCGGTCACGTGCGCGATCTGCCCGAGCGCGAACTGGGCGTCGACGTCGAGGACGGCTTCGCGCCGCGCTACGTCACGATCCGCGGCAAGGGCAAAGTCATCCTGGAGCTGCGTCGCGAGGCCGAGCAGGCAGACGAGATCCTGCTGGCGACGGACCCTGACCGCGAAGGCGAAGCCATCGCGTTCCACGTCGCGGAACTGCTCGGCTACGACCCCGAGAAGCCGCGCTCCTCCACGTCCCGTCGATTCCGGCGCGTGCTGTTCCACGAGATCACGCGCGATGCGGTCCGCCGGGCCATCGAGTCGCCCACCGGCCTCGACATGCGCAAGGTTGAAGCGCAGCAGGCCAGGCGTATCCTCGATCGCCTGGTCGGCTACCAGGTCAGCCCGCTGCTGTGGAAGCCGATCCGTCCGGGCCTGTCGGCCGGGCGCGTGCAGACTGTCGCGCTGCGCCTGATCACGGAGCGTGAGGCCGAGATCCGCGCGTTCGTCGCCGAGGAATACTGGTCGATCACGGCGCAGCTGGAAAAGGACGAAGCGCGCTTCGAGGCCAGGCTGCACCAGATCGAGGGCAAGGCGTTCCGCCTGCAGGACGAGGAGCAGGCCACGGCCGCGGTCGACGACCTCGCGGCGGTCCCGTTCGATGTGACCGAGGTCAAGCGGCGCGAGCGCGTGAAGAACCCGCCCGCTCCCTTCACGACATCGACGATGCAGCAGGAAGCCGCCAAGCGTCTTGGCTTCACGGCGCAGCGCACGATGCGCACCGCTCAGCGGCTGTACGAGGGCGTCGATGTCGGCGCGGAAGGCGCCGTCGGGCTGATCACGTACATGCGGACGGACTCGACGCGTGTCAGCATGAGCGCGGTCGAGGCGGCGCGCGGACTGATCACGCAGCAGTTCGGCGAACGCTACGTCCCCGGCGCGCCGCGGCTGTGGGGCGGCAAGCAGCAGAAGGGCGCGCAGGAAGCGCACGAGGCGATCCGGCCCACCGATCCGTCGCGCAGACCGGACCGCCTCAAGTCGATCCTCGATCGCGATCAGCACAAGCTGTACGAGCTGATCTGGATGCGCTTCATGGCCGGCCAGATGGCCGCCGCCATCTACGACACGACGACCGTCGATTTCGATCTCGAGGGAAAGAGCGGCACACGCTACCTGTTCCGCGCCACGGGCTCGATCGTCAAGTTCGACGGGTTCACGCGGCTGTACCAGGAAGCGCGTGAGGAAGGCGACCACCGCACGCTCGACGACCTCGTCCCGCTGCCGGCCCTGGCGCGCGGCGATGGCTGCGTGCTGCACGACCTGATCGCCGAACAGCACTTCACGCAGCCGCCGCCGCGGTACACGGAAGCCAGCCTCGTGAAGGAGCTCGAGCGGCTCGGCATCGGCCGGCCGTCCACGTACGCGCAGATCATCTCGACGCTCACCGACCGCGAATACACGAAACTGGAGCAGAAACGGTTCCAGCCCACGCCGCTGGGCGAGACCGTCGCCAACGTGCTCGTGCGCGTGTTCCCCGATCTCTTCAACGTCGACTTCACGAGCGGCCTCGAGACCGAGCTCGACCGGATTGAAGAGGGCGAGCTGGAATGGCGCAAAGTCCTGCAGGACTTCTACGGCCCGTTCGAGCGCCAGCTGAAGGAGGGCGAGAAGAAAGGCGATGGCATCGTTCGCGAGATCGTCGCGAGTGACACCGGTCCGTGCTCCAAGTGCGGTCGCCCCATGGTCGTGCGCTGGAACCGCTACGGCCGGTTCCTGGGCTGCTCCGGGTATCCCGAGTGCCGCAACACCGAACAGATCGACGGCCGGGAACGGAGCGAGCCGAAACCGATCGGCGAGGATTGCCCGGAGTGCGGCTCCGCGATGGTCGAACGCGAGGGCCGGTTCGGCGCATTCATCGCGTGCAGCAACTACCCGACCTGCAAGTACACGCGGCCGCGCACGATCCCGGGCCTGACCTGTCCGCAGTGCGGGGAGGGTCAGATCGGCGAAAAGCGGACGCGCCGGGGCAAGCCGTTCTGGGGCTGCACGCGCTACCCCGACTGTGACTGGTCCGTGTGGGACGAGCCCGTGCCCACGCCGTGCGAGATGTGCAATGCGCCGTTCCTGCTCAGGAAAGTGACGCGCAAGCAGGGCGAGTCCCTCAAGTGCAAGACGTGCGGCAGCGTCTTCGCCGTCCCGGCCGCAGGTGACGCGACGACCGCATCGGCCACACCGGCCACGCCACCCCGGCGCAGGGTGTCGCGTCGCGGCAAGGGCGCCGGCACCGGCCGGACCGGGACGGGTACGAGCACGAAGAAGACGGCCCGATCCGGGGCGAAAGCGAAAGCGCCGAAGAAGAAGGCGGCCGCGAAGTCCGCCGGGAAAGCCGGGAAGTCGCCCGGGACGGGCCCGGGCAAGGCGACGGACGCGAAAGACGAGGGCGGGACCAGCGGACGGCGCGGCCGGTAGCGCCGGCGAAACCGGTCCCGCACACGCGGAGAACATCACGATACACCCGACCCGACGTTCGGCCATGGTCATCGGCGGCGGGCTGGCGGGTTGCGAGGCGGCCTGGCAGCTGGCCTCGCGCGGGCACGCCGTCC
Organism: Longimicrobiales bacterium; assembly: GCA_041617355.1. Classification (GTDB taxonomy): domain Bacteria; phylum Gemmatimonadota; class Gemmatimonadetes; order Longimicrobiales; family RSA9; genus JBFJPA01. Next base: position 1,058 of record JBFJPA010000414.1, on the reverse strand, counting down.
GGCTGATCGAGATGCGCCCGGCCCGCACGACCCCCGCACACCAGACGCACGACCTCGCCGAGCTCGTCTGCACGAACTCCTTCAAGAGCACGGATCCGACGAACGCGCACGGGCTGCTCAAGCTCGAGATGGACGCGCTCGGTTCGCTGCTGCTCGATGTCGCGCGCAGCGCCGCCGTCCCCGCAGGCACGGCGCTGGCCGTCGATCGCAACGTCTTCGCCACGACCGTGACCGAGCGCATCGCGGCGCACCCGAACATCACGATCGAGCGGCGCGAAGTCACCGAGGTCCCGGCCCAGCCGTGCATCATCGCCACGGGCCCGCTCACCTCCGATGCGCTGGCCGCATCGATCCACACGCTGCTGGGCGGGGCCGGTCTGGCGTTCTACGACGCGATCGCTCCGATCGTGGCCGTCGATTCGATCGACTTCAATATCGTGTTCCGGGCATCGCGCTGGGGGCGGGGCGAAGGCGATGATTACCTCAACTGCCCGATGACCCGTGAAGCGTACGGGACCTTCGTGTCCGCACTGCGCGCCGCGGACGTCTACCCGGGCCACGACTGGGAGAACATCCCGTACTTCGAGGGGTGCCTGCCCATCGAGGTCATGGCCGCGCGCGGAGACGACACGCTGCGCTTCGGTCCCATGCGGCCGATCGGGCTGCGCGATCCGCGCACGGACAGGCGGCCGTGGGCCGTCGTGCAGCTGCGCCATGAGGATCGCGCCGGTCAGATGTGGAACATGGTCGGATTCCAGACTCGCCTGCGCACAGGCGAGCAACGCCGCGTGTTCCGCATGATCCCCGGCCTCGAGAATGCCGAGTTCCTGCGCACCGGCTCGATCCACCGCAACACGTACCTGAACTTCCCGGCCCACCTCGAGCCATGGGGCGCACCGCCGGCCCGGACCGACGTCCTCTTCGCCGGCCAGCTCACCGGTGTCGAAGGCTACATGGAGTCTGCTGCGACCGGTATCCTCGCGGGCATCAACCTGGACCGCACGCTGCGCGGCGAGCCGCCCGTGATCCCGCCGCCGGAAACCATGATCGGGGCGCTG
>JBFJPA010000413.1:0-4527 GCA_041617355.1 Longimicrobiales bacterium | reverse complement strand
GTTAATGAGGGAAGAGGGAGAGGGATAGGGGGAAGGGAGAGGGTGAGGGGATAGGGTAGAGGGTAGAGGGGGTGGGCATGTTCGTCGTCCTTTACACAGCCGGATAACAAATGGCATTCCCGAGGACGCGTCTGACGGTCGTCGAGGCGACGGGCAGTGCGGATCCGACGGTTCGCGACGAAGCGTGGAATATGCTGGTGCGCGCGTACTGGCGGCCGGTCTACACCTATGTGCGGCTGCGCTGGAATGCGTCGGAAGACGATGCCGCAGATTTAACCCAGGACTTTTTCACCCGTGCGATCGAAGCTTCCTTTTTCGACCGCTACGATCCCGCGAAAGCTCGCTTTCGTACATACCTGCGCATGTGCTTGCAGCGTTTCCTGTCGAACGCGCACAAGGCGGCGGGACGCCAGAAGCGCGGGGGCGAGACGAGACACGTGTCCCTGGATTTCACGACGGCGGAGCGGGAGGTGCAGCGTGCGTCGAGCGCGTCTGCGGGACTCGACGAAGAAGCGTTCTTCCGCCGCGAATCCGTTCGTGCGCTCTTCGCGCTGGCCGTGGACGAGTTGCGCGCCACGCTGGAGGCGGCCGGTAAGGAAAAGGTCTTCGCGGTATTCGCGGACTATGATCTCGAAGATCCCGGCGCCGGAGCGCGGCCGACCTACCAGGCCATCGCCGACGCGCACGAGCTGCCTGTCACTCAGGTGACGAACTACCTGAGCTACGCCCGTCGCGAGCTCCGACGCATCGTGCTGGAGCGGCTGCGCGAGATCAGCGGCAGCGAGGCCGAGTTCCGGGAAGAGGCCCGCGAGCTGCTCGGCATCGATCCTTCATGAGCTGGCTGTCGGACGACACCATCGCGCACCTGCGCGCCGTCGCGGACGAGCCCGACCTGTCGGGCACGAAGTACCGTCTCATCGAGCTGCTTGGCCGTGGCGGCATGGGCAGCGTCTGGCTGGCCGAAGACACGGACCTGGGCCGCGAAGTCGCGCTCAAGGTCCTGACCTCGCCCGACGCCGACGGCGCGCTCGCGGCCCGCATGCTCCGCGAAGCCCGTATCCTGGCGCGCCTCGAGCACCCGGGCATCGTGCCGGTCCACGACGTCGGTCGCCTGCCCGACGGTCGCATGTTCTACGTCATGAAACGGATCCGCGGGCGCCGGCTCGACGAGCTGTCCGCGACATCGATCGACCGCGACAGCCGGCTCCGCATCTTCGAGCGCATCTGCGAGGCCGTCACTTCGGCACACGCCCAGAACGTGCTGCACCGCGACCTCAAGCCCGAAAACGTCATGGTCGGTGAGTTCGGCGAAGTTCTCGTGCTCGATTGGGGGGTGGCGAAGATCTTTTCGCCAGAAATGAAGGAAGACGGCGACGGCGAGGGTCGGCGCACCATCGCCGGAGAACCGGGAGCAACCGGTGAGGCCGAGCACGACAACGACAGACACAACGACAACGGCACGACGGCGCACGGGACGCGCGTCGGGACGCCGGGGTTCATGGCGCCCGAACAGGCCGTCGGCGATGTGGCCGGACTCGACGTACGCACGGACGTCTGGGGCCTGGGCGCGCTGCTGCACGTGCTCGTACGCGGCGGTCCGCCGGCGGGCGACACGAAGCCGGACACGGATGAGCCCAAGCGGTTGACCGCGATCCTGGACAAGGCTCTCGCCCGCGAGCCTGCGCTTCGATACGACAGCGCCGCGGCGCTGGCGGAGGACGTGCAACGCTTCCGGACCGGGGCGAACCCCGCCGCGTACCGCGAGCCGTTCCTGGAACGTGCGGCCCGCGTGGCCTGGCGATACCGTGTCCCCCTCGCGCTCGTGCTCACCTACGTGTTGGTGCGGGCGCTGCTGCTCGTGTTCACCGGCCGGTAATGAACACGAGCGTAAACGCGGAACGGAATCGTGCGGCCGGCATCGGCCACCGGGTCAACGAAACACGAGCGAGAACCCATGAACAAACTGCTGCTGGGCGTGTTGCTGGGAAGCGTGCTGGGTGTGTTCGACGGTCTCAGCGCACTGGTGTCGGCGCCCGAGCTGAGCTCGCAGATCGTCGGCATCGTGGTCGGCAGCACGGTCAAGGGCCTCATTGCCGGCCTGTTGATTGGCTGGTTCGCGCGCAAGGTGGATTCCCTGCCGCTCGGCATCCTCTTCGGCCTCGCCGTCGGCCTGGCCCTCGCCTACGGCGTCGCTTACATGCAGGCACAGGCAGGACAGGCGTATTACTGGGAGATCATGCTGCCCGGCGGGCTTCTTGGCGTGATCGTGGGATACGCGACACAGAGGTACGGGGAGCGAGTCAAAAGAACGGTAGGGTAGAGGGAAAGGGAAAGGGAAAGGGAAAGGGAGAGGGTTCAGGGTAAGAGGGGGGCCTTCTCCCTCCCTTGCTTGGTTTCCTCCCTTGCTTCCCTCCCTTGCTCATCCCTTCGTTTCCGGTCTATGGTCCGGGCCTGTGTTCCCTGGCACGGAGCCGACCATGACCGTCTTTGCATTCCTCGCCGTCGCGGCCTTTGCAGCGCCGGCGCAGCAGCCACAGGTCTCGATCGAGCCCGCGCGGTTCCAGCTCGAAGTCGACGCGACCCGCCCGCTACAGGTCCGCATGGATGGAGCGACTCCGACGCAGGCCGTGCGCTGGGTCGCGCGGGACCCGCGCATCGCGACGGTCGATGCGAACGGCACGGTGCGGGCGCTGCGGCCGGGCATGGCTCGCATCCTGGCGATTGTCGGCGAACACAGTGCCGAAGCGGTCGTGACGGTCCCGGCGTTGCCGCCGGCGTCACTCGAGCTGCGTGTGAACGCTGCTGCCGTGCCCGCCGGAACGGGTGCGCCGATCCAGGTGCTCGTACTGGACCGACAGGGCACCGTGCTCGATGGCGCCCCGGTCACCTTCGCGAGCGACCGACCGGCCATCGCGACCGTGGATGCGGCGGGCCGTCTCATCGCGCACGCGCCAGGCGAGGCACGAATCCGCGCGACCTCGGGAGGCGCAGAGGCGACGGCGAGCGTTCGCGTCATCGACAACCCGGCGACGTCCTACCGATTGACGGGCAGTGCGACGACCGCACGCACCGGCGATGTCGTCCGGTTCCGCGTGACCGGTCTCGCGGCGGGCGGACGGGAGGTAGGGGCCCTGCTGCCCGCGTGGTCCGTCGAAGGCACCGGCGCACGCATCGAGGCCGAAGGCGAAGATGGCGTGTTCGTGGCGGAACGGCCGGGCCGCTACACGGTCACGGCGTATCTCGGACCGCGCGTCGTCGAGCGGACCGCCATCGAAGTCACACCGCGCGCGCACGACGGCGAGCTGGTCCGCGTCGGGCACGGCCTGACCGTGGGCCACCACGCCGGTGACACGTGGGCGTTCGAAGGCGTCGACGGTCGTGACTACGCCATCATCGGCACGTTCATGCACGACTGGGCGAAGGTCTTCGACATCACGGATCCCGCGAATCCGGTGCTGACCGATTCGGTGCAGCTCGATGCCCGCCGCATCAACGACGTGAAGATCCACCCGAACAACCGCCTCGCCGTGTTGACGCGCGAAGGCGCCTCCACGCGCCGCAACGGCATCGTCCTGCTCGACCTGAGTACGCCGGCGCACCCGACCATCATCTCGGAGTACACGGAAACCGTGACGGGCGGCGTGCACAACGTCTGGATCGATGGCGCGACCGACCTGGTCTACGCGTGTCACAACGGCACGCGGGACATTCGCATCATCGACATCAAGGATCCGCGCAATCCGCGTGAGGTCGGCAGCTGGGGCCTGCCCAACGAAGACCGTTCGCTACACGATGTCATCGTGCAGGACGGATACGCGTACCTGTCGTACTGGGACGACGGCCTGATCACGCTCGACGTCGGCGCCGGCACACACGGCGGCTCGCCCACGCGCCCGACCTTCGTCAGCCAGTTCAAGTATCCCGAGGGACACACCCACACGGCCTGGCGGTACGGCCGCTATCTCTTCGTCGGCGACGAGATCTATCCGCCGGACTGGGATGCGGACCGGCCGATCGAGGCGCGCGGCTACATCCACGTGCTCGACCACTCCGATCCCGCGAATCCCGTCGAGGTCGCGCGTTACGAAGTGCCTGAGGCCGGCGTCCACAACTTCTGGGTCGAAGACGACATCCTGTACGTCGGCTACTACCAGGCGGGCCTGCGCGTCGTCGACGTGTCCGGCGAATTGCGCGGCGATCTGTACCGGCAGGGCCGCGAGATGGGCGCGTACAAGACGTTCAGCCCGGATGCGATCACGCCGAACTGGTCGATGACGTGGGGCGCGCAGCTCTTCAAAGGCAACATCATCACGGCCGACCTGAATTCGGGCCTCTGGATCGCGAAGTTCCGGCGTCGCCCGACGGTCTTCTGAGCAAGCGATTGTCGATTCGATGAACGCGGTTCGGCGTCTGTTCCAGCAAATTCACGAGCGGTCGCTCTGGCAGCTGCTGGGGTCCTACGCCGTGGGGGCGTGGATCGTCCTGCAGCTCGCCGAAGTCCTCACGTCGCTGATCGGCCTGCCGTTC
>JBFJPA010000412.1:0-4530 GCA_041617355.1 Longimicrobiales bacterium | reverse complement strand
GCGGAGCTCCGCGTCGGCCGCGTCCCAGCGACCCTGCCACGTGAGCACGAGCGCGTACCGCGTGCGGCAGGAACCGAAAATCGGCTCGAGCCCGAACTGATCGCAGAAGCTCATGACGCGTTGGCACCAGTCCGCGGCGCGAGGGAAGTCGCGCACGCTCTCGCACCCGTGAATCAGATAGCAGCACGCCCACGCCACGGCGTTCAGGTCATCGAGGCCGCGCGTCACGGCCGCGGCCGACGCTTCGTCCAGGCGGGGCATTCCTTCACCGACGTCGCCCGTCGTGACGAGGGCCAGTCCTTCCAACGCGAGTGCGACGACCGCCGGTTCGGGGGCATCCACCTTGTGCGCGATGCGCAGCGCGTCTCTCGCACGTGCGAGCGCTGCCGTGGGGTTCTTGTCGACCATGAGGTCGTAGTGGCCGCGGTAAACGTGGACCCACGCGTGCGTCGGCTCGATCGGCTCGCCCTCCAACAGGTGCTCCGCCTGCTGGATAAGCCCGTTCGCCACGGCCGCAGCGCCGAAGTAGGTCAATTGAACGTCGGCGAGCGTGCACGCGATTCGCGCGGCCGCGGCTGGCTGGCGGAGGTCGCCGTAGAGCGAAAGGGCTCGCTCCAGTGCGGCAACGCTGCGCTCCGACTCACCGGTCCAGTACGACGCGAGGCCAATGCCCGCGCTCGCCTCGGCTGCGATGGCGGGAGCCTGCTCCGCTTCCAGCAGGCGCGAGAACGCGACCATCGCCTCGGACCACGCACCCCGACCGAGTGCCGCACGACCCGCCACCAGGTCGGGCGGGTCGGTCGTCGGGATCGTGAGTCGAGGTTTCGGCTTCGGCATGGTCGATCAGCGCGTTCTTCGGCCCGGCACGTCGCGCCCGCCCTGGTGCAGGACGAGCCCGGTGACGGCGCCGCCGGCATCGACTTCGAACGTGACCTGCGCATTCACGTCGCGGAGGAAGAACTTCGTCTCGCTCTCGGCGTACAGGCGAAACCTCGGCTGATTCGTCGCCTGCAGGTACAGCCCGCTCCCGACGAGCGTCACGTCGATGTGGAATTGCGGCGTCAGCTCGTACGTGCCGACGTACCGCTCCAGCGTCGCCACCGGCAGCTCGATTCCCTGACGTGGCGGCGGTGTCAGCGCGATGTCCGGATCGAGCAGGTGGAAGCCGATGTCGTCGGCGCCTTGACCACCGGAGTTGGTCAGGACGACGACGGCCATGCGGGCCACCGGGTCGAACGCGGCGAACGTGCGGAAGCCACCCGTACCACCGTTGTGCCAGACGATGGTGTCGCTGCCCGTGGCGCGGCGGTGCCAGCCCAGGCCGACCGCCATGGCCGGTGATCCCGCCTGCGCCTGCGGGCGCACCGCGAGCGCTGCGGCGTCCCGTACCGGACCCGTCTCGTCGAGGTGCGCGGCCAGGAACTTGATCATGTCTTCGGCGTTCGAGCGGAGCGCGCCGGCGCCCGCGAGCGTAGGCAAGTCCCAGTGTGAGGTGACGGCACCGCTGGCATCGTGGCCGGTGACGACGTGCTCGCGCATCCACGGCGTCAACGTGATGCTCGTGTGACGCATGTCGAGCGGCTCGAGAATGCGTTCACGGACGAGATCCTCGTACGACGTTCCCGCGCGTAATGCGAGCGCGTGGCCGAGCAGGCCGACGCCGAGATTCGAGTATTCGTACTGTTCGCCAGGGTCCCGTCGAAGCGAATGGCCAGACAGGAATTCGTAGAGCTGCTCGACCGTGTAGCCCGCGTACGGGTTCGTCGCGTCGGCCGGCCGCAGATTCGCGGGCAGGCGGGGCAACGCGGACACCTGGCTCGAAAGTTGGCCGAGCGTGATCTCCTTTCCGTTGCGCGACGGCACGGTCACCGAAGCCGGCAGATACTTCATCACCGGGTCGTCCAGCGCGACCTCTCCGCGTACGACCATGTCCGCGAGCAGCACGCCGGTGAACGCCTTGGTGATCGAGCCGATCTCGAACACGCTGTGGCGGTCGAGCGGCGGCCGTCCCGGGCCGGGGTCGCCGGCGGCCAGGAAGCGTGTCCGTCCGTCGCGCTCGAGCAGCCCCACGACGATGCCCGCGCTGCGGCCTTCCTGAACCCGCGTCGTGATCAGCGCGCGAATGGCGGAGTCGGAGGGGAACGCGGGCTGACCGGCCGCGGGAATCGCGGCCAAGGCGAGCGCGATCGGCAGCAGGCGGCACACGCGAGGCGTTCGGCTTCGCATCGTCATCGACTCCTCGAGTCCGTGGAATGGGAGCGCCGGTCGGCGTACGACGTCGGACCCGCCGCCGGCGCACCCGTTCCGTTCCGTGACCTCATCGTGGCCAGAACCCGGCCAATGCGCCGGCAGTCAGCATCGCATAGATGAACCCGTCGAACACCGACTTCAGCGTCGTACTCCAGGCGCGTTTGTACCAGATCGAATTCTGTACGAGCGCCATCGCGTAGCCGAGGAAGGCGGCCGTGCCGGCGAAGCGGAAGACGGGCCAGTAGTCGGCGCCGGGGCCGAGCGCACGGCCCGCCACATAGGCCGCGAAGATCCCCACGACGATGCAGTACACGAACCACTGCACGAGCTGGCTCCCCATGCCCATCTGGCCGCTTGGCATCACGGTCATGAAGAGGACCGGACCCTGGTCGACTTTCGCCTTGAACTCCGGCGTCTTCATCACCGCGGGATCGCCGGCGAACGGCACGACGTATTCGCCCGGCGGGATGCCGAACGGCCGCAGCGCGTCCATGACCCCGTCCTCCTTGGGGACCTGCTTGAAGTCCGTGCGGTGATACTTCAGGACCATGTGAATGACCGAGCTGATCACGAACACGAGCACGGCGGCCAGGAGGATGGGGAGCCACAGCGACGGGACGGAGACCATTGGAAACCTCCTCGGAGAGAAGGGAGCGGATGCACCGCCGGGACCGCACGCGCCATCGCGCCGGCCCCCCGGCAACGAGGCCACCCGCGGCCGCCGTTGTCAAGGCGGTCATGCAGCTTCAGGCGTGCCGCGAGGCGTCAGCGTAGTAGAAAACCCTTGGCGAGCGGGTCGGTCGGGTCGATCAGGAACTCGTGGCGTCCCGTGATCCAGGCCTGGCCGCCGACCTCGGGAATCACCGCGGCGTGTGGGCCAACAGTCGCAAGGTCCACTGCGCGGACGTCGAAGCGGCTGCCGATGATGCTCTCGATGCTCAGCGGCTCGCCGATCGCGACTTCGCCGCGTGCGCAGTGAATCGCGATCCGGCCGCTCACTCCCGTGCCCGTCGGGCTCCGGTCCACCTCGCCTTCCGCGAAGATGCAGACGTTGCGACTGTGCGCCTGCGCAGACCGGGCCGGCCCGACGAAGATCGTGCCGTACAGGAAACCGAGCTCCGCGTCTTCCGGATGCACGATCGGGCGACTCGCCATCACGGCGTGCTTGATGGCCATCCCGCAATCGATCAACGTGCCGACGTGTCCGGGATCCAGCCGGAGGCCGAGCGTTTCGGCATTGACGTACGCGTAGAACGCGCCACCAAAGGCCAGGTCGTAACGGACGGAGCCGAGGCCGGGCACGTCGACGAGCTGGTCGAGCGCCGCGGCGAAAGACGGCACGTTGCGGAACCTGACGCCCGTGACACGGCCGGACTCGACTGTGGCGAAGGCCGTGATGCGGCCGGCGGGCGTATCGATCCGAAGCACGGCCTCGGGCTCCGTGTGCTCCAGCAATCCTGTTTCGATCACGACGGTCGTGACCGCGATGATGCCGTGTCCGCACATCGTGCTGTACCCCTCGTTGTGCGTGAACAGCACGCCGAAATCCGCGTCGTCGGTGGCAGACGGAGTGATGATGCAGCCGTACATGTCCGCGTGGCCGCGCGGCTCCCACATCAGTGCCGTGCGCAGGTGGTCCGCGTGCTCACGGGCGAAGCGGCGGCGCTCGAGGATGGTCGCGCCCTGGAGCTCCGGCAAACCCGACAGAATGACGCGGAGCGGTTCGCCTGCCGCATGCGCGTCGATGGTGAGGACGCGGGTCCAATCGCTGCGTGGAGTCCAGTCGAGCCAGCGCTTGTCGTCGATCGGCGAACGCATGGTCTTGTCCAGGGAAGTGACGGAAGTGCGCGGGCCGGCGCGGACGGCGCGGCCGCGGCCAATGCTCATGGTGCGACGCCCGGCTGTCAACGCTCAATCGAACCGCGCATGCGGGCGGGCTCAGCGTGTGTTGGGACGTCCAAACAAGCGAAGCGGTCCGCGCACGGCTGGTTGCGGCGGCGCGATCCACGTAACATGGGTTAAATACACCTTGTTCATCGCCCGACCTGAGCCAATGCGCTGAGCGGCTCGGGCCCCGGCCTTTCGTCCCCATTTCGCGTGGACGCCGAATGGGTGCTTTTCTCGAAGATGTCCGGACCGCGTTGCAGGATGACTACGCCGTCGAGCGAGAGATCGGTTCGGGCGCGATGGCGACGGTCTTTCTCGCGCGAGATCTGAAGCACGATCGGCCCGTCGCGATCAAGGTGCTGAAGCCGGCCGTGGCGGCCGCGATCGGTGCCG
>JBFJPA010000411.1:0-4538 GCA_041617355.1 Longimicrobiales bacterium | reverse complement strand
TCCTCGCCGTGCCGCTTCAGGAGCGCGATCGCATCCTGCAGCGTTGCCGGCGCATGATAGTCGAATGACGCGGGAATCATGGGCTTACCTCCCTCCGTCGGATTTAACGGCCAAAAAACAGATAGACGAGCAATACGACGATTGCGGTGACGATCCAGAATCCGGGCCGGCGCACGGCACGGCCGAGCGCCCGTCCGCCCGCTTTCGCGCCCAGCGAGACGACGTCGAGGGCTTCGTCCTGTTGCGGCGCGGGCCGAGGCGTGGACGGCGCCGCTTCCGCGGGTGCGGCCGGTGCCGACGCCGGCGGCGTGACGGGCGTCGAGGCCAGCTCGTTGCGCATGTTCGTCGTGAAGGTCTCGAACAGCTGATCACTCACGTCCTGGATCATGCCGCGGCCCATCTGCGCGAGAATGCCGGTCACATTCACTTCGGAGACGACGGCCACGGCAGTGCCGCCGGTCGTCGGCGTGAGCTGGCTGGTCATGCGCATGTCCGCGCCGCCCCTGCCCTTCACGTCCTGGCCACGTCCGGTCAGTTCCGCCGTGTGCGTCCCCACGTCGAGACGCTCGAACGTGATCTTGCCTTTGTAGCTGGTCGCGATCGGGCCCACCTTGACGGTCATCTTGCCGCCATACGTCTGCTCATCGATCTGCTCTGTGACCGACGCGCCCGGCAGACAGGCCGCGACGCGGTGGGGGTCGGTCAAGAACGCCCAGACCGCATCGATGGAGGCGTCGACGGAGAACTGTTTTTCGATTTTGATGGCCATGATCACGCCGCGAGCAAGGGGACGATGCGTTCCAGGGACTCCAGGTTGTGCGCCGCCGCGAAGTGATCCACGAACGGCAGGGCAGCGGCCATGCCGCGCGCTTTCGGTTCGTAGCGCGGATCGCCGAGCAACGGGTTCAACCAGATGACGGCCCGCGCCGAACGTTGAATCGCGCGCATCGCGCGAGCCAATACGGCCGGATCGCCGCGGTCCAGACCGTCGCTCAGAATCACGACCGTGGTCTTGCTGTCGATCGCTGCCGGCAGATACCGACGCACGAACACCTCGAGGCATTCACCGATGCGCGTGCCGCCGGACCAGTCGGGCACGGCCATCGCCAGCCGCTCGAGTGTGCGGTGCACGGACCGGCGTGAGAGCCACGGCGTGATGCGAGTCAACGTCGTGTTGAAGACGAAGGCGTCGGCGCGCCGGACCACCTGGCCGAGCGACAGGATGAACGTGAGCAGAAAACGGGTGTGCGGGTCCATCGAGCCACTCGTGTCGCACAGCAGCACGATGCGCGGCCGTTCGATCGGTCGCGTGCGCCGTTCGAACGTGAGCAGCTCGCCGCCTGTGCCGAGCGTCTTGCGCAGGCTGCGGCGGAGGTCGATGCGGCCCCGTCCTCGCGTCGGCACCAGGCGACGGCTTCGCCGCGTCGCGACCTGGATGGCGAGCCGTGCGATGACCCGGTCCATCGCGCGCAGATCGGCGTCCGTCCATTCGTCGAACGGCTTGCGCCGCAGCAGTCTCACGGGACTGTATCCGATGGCGCCGTCCGGCCCGTCCTCGGCGCCGGGTGCGTCTTGCGCCGCACCGCGGAAGCGGGACTCCTCGACCGGCGCGTTCGCCAGATCGCGAGCGTGCACGGACGGGCGGTCGTTGCGACGGTCGACCGGCGGCAGCTCTACCGGAATCGCGGACCACCACGAGTCGAACATCGAGTGGAATGCGGCGCGGTCGCCGGGCTGGATGCGGAGCGTGACGAGCAGCGCGCGCCGGACCTCGGCACGGTCGCCAATATCGATCAGGCCGAGCGCTTCGGCACCGACGACCTCGTCCGACAGGCGGACTGCGACTTCGACCCGGCGCAGCGCCCGGCAAAAACGGGCGAGGTGCGCGATCAGCTCGCGGTCGGCGCTCAACCGGCCGCCTCGGCCGCGATCCGGCCGGCCCGCTCGAGGAGCGCGGTAATGACCTCGCCATCGACTTCGCTCACGTCGCGGTGGTCCTTCAAGATGCAGCCGAGCGTCAGCTGCACGGTCTCCGTGTCGAGATGGTCTCCGTGCAATTGCACCAGTGCCGCGGCCCAGTCGATCGTCTCGGCGGCGCCCGGCGCCTTCACGAGCGGGCGTTCCCGCAGCCCATGCACGAACGCGGCGATCTCGGTCGCGAGCCGAGTGGCGATACCCGGAACGCGGCTGCGGATGATGCGAATCTCCTTGTCCAACGCCGGATGTCCGATGAACAGATAGAGGCAGCGACGGCGCAAGGCGTCGCCGATCTCACGCGTCCGATTCGACGTCAGCACGACGTGCGGCCGGTGCGTCGCCTCGATCGTGCCCAGCTCGGGAATCGTGACCTGGAAATCGGAGAGGATCTCGAGCAGGAACGCCTCGAACCCGTCATCCGCGCGGTCGATCTCGTCGATCAACAGGACGGGCGCTCGATCGGGCCGCGTGATGGCCCGCAGCAGAGGGCGCTCGAGCAGCACGTCGCGGCTGAAAATGAACGGCTCCAGCTCCTCCGGCGTACGTCCATCCCGCTCCGCCATGCGCAGGCGGAGCAGCTGTCGCTGGTAGTCCCATTCGTAGAGTGCGGTGTTGACGTCGAGCCCTTCGTAGCACTGCAGCCGGATCAGCTCGGTGTCCAGCAGCCCGGCCATGACCTTGGCGATCTCGGTCTTGCCGACACCTGCGTCGCCTTCGATGAGCAACGGTCTCTGCATGCGCTGGGCGAGATACACGGCCGTCGCGATCTCGGGCTCCGCGACGTAGCCGAGCCGTTCCATCGCCAGCTGGACCTGCGTGATCGCGGCTTTCACCGGTGCCCACCTCCGGCTCCTGCCAGGATCCGCTCCGGTGCGGCGATGAACCGCTCGCGGCAGCCGCCGCAGCAGAACCAGTAGTCACGCTCCTGGTACGTCGTGTGGTGGCGCGCGGTGCGCGGATCGACCGTCATGCCACAGACGGGATCGAGCGCCATTGCGGGGTGGGGCTCGGGCTGGGGCTCGGGCGTGCTCGCGAGGGCGCCCGCGCGGGCCAGCTGGACAATCTCGGCCATGATGCTGAGCGCGATCTCCTGTGGCGAAGCGGCGCCGATGTCCAGACCGGCCGGCGTGCGGATCGCGTCGATCCGCTCCTTGGGCACGCCGCGCTCCTCGAGAAACGCGCGCAAATGGGCAAACCGCGTGCGACTGGCGATCAGCCCCAGGTACGCCGGCTCGAGCGCAAGCGCCTCCACCAGCGCCGCCTCATCGCGCTCGCCCAGCGTCGCCACGACGGCGAACGTCGGCTGCGCACTCGGCGGCAACACGGCCGTCGCCGCATCGGTCACGATCCGATCGGCAGCGGGGAACGCGTCCGCGTCCGCGTCCGGATCGAAGGCAATGACCGACCAGCCGAGCACGTCGGCGATGCGGGCAAGCGCACGGGCTGCGGGCGACATGCCGAACACGAGCAGTCGCGGCGCCGGCAGGACCGGCTCGATGTAGATGTCCACGCTGCCTCCGCTGTGGCAGGTCATGGCGAATGCCGTAATGCCGGGTCGCGGATCGGCCTCGGGTGACGGACTGAGCGCGATCAGGCGGGGCTTGCCATCGCCCAACGCCGCCAGCGCCTCGCGCACGACGGTCGGCCGTGTACAGCTGCCGCCGAGCCAGCCGTGAAACTCGCCGGCGCCCGTCACGATCGCGCTGTCGCCAACCTGTGCCGAGCTGGGCGCCTCGCGCCGCACGACGGTAGCCAGTGCGAACGTCTCACCGCGGGTCGCGAGACTGCTCGCCAGCGACAGCAGTTCGGGCCGCATCAGGGGCTTGCCTCCGCGAACTGGACGCGAAGGCTGTCGTAATCTTCCGGCACGTCGAGATCGGCCAGCCGCTCGCCCGGCCAGGGCAGCACTTCCGCTTCACCTCGATGTCGCCGAACGATATGGCGGCCGCAGCCCTCGCCTTCGTACTCACGAAATTCGTCGAACAACGACCGATCGTAGAGCATGGGCGGCGCGTTGACGCCGTCGTACTCTGAGATCACGAGCGGCGCGTGCGACGACCGATACCGCGACACCAGCGCCCGGATCATGCCCGCCGTGATGAGCGGCATGTCCGCCAGCATGACCACGGCTGCGGCCGCGTCGGTCGGCACGCGCTCGATGCCCAGACGTACGGAGCCGTTCACACCGGCATCGTAATCCGAATTGATGACGATCTTGCAGCGTAACCCTTGCAGGGCTGCACGCACGCGGCCGGCTTCATGGCCGAGCACGACCAGCACCGGTGCGAGGCCCCCGTCGAGCGCCGTCTGCACCGCTCGCCTCACGAGCGTCTGGCCGCCCAGCTCGAGCAGCAGCTTGTTGCGGCCGAGCCGCGACGAAGAGCCCGCCGCCAACACGACGCCCGCCACCGGCCCGGACCGTTCAGCGCGCATGGATCGGCACTTCCCGGTCGCGCAGGTGCTGCGGCTGACGCCTGGATCGGACCGCGAGCACCTCGGCCAACACGGCCAGCGCGATCTGCTCGGGCCCGTCCGCGCCGATGTCGAGGCCGACGGGGCCG
>JBFJPA010000410.1:0-4546 GCA_041617355.1 Longimicrobiales bacterium | reverse complement strand
ACGGCGTGCTGTTCCGCGAGATGGGGCGGCCGGGCCTCGCCGCATCGCATTTCGAACGCGCCGTCCATCTCGCGGAATCGTGTCAGGATCGTCTGCTCGAGGCGGAATCCAGCAGCGAATGGGCGTTGTTGCACCTGGCGGAGGGCCGGAACCAGGATGCGCTGCGCCGCCTGAACCACGCGCATCACCTGTTCCGCGAGCTGCAGGCGCGGTCGGAGCTGCTCGACCTCGAGCGACGTCTCGACAAACTCGAGGAAACGTATCTGCGCGTCGTCAAGGCCTGGGGCGACTCGATCGAATCGAAGGACCGCTACACGGCCGGCCACTGTGAGCGCGTCGCCGATTACGCCTGCAGGCTGGCCGAGCTACTCGGCTTCGAGGGCCGCGACCTGACCTGGCTCCGCATGGGCGCGTTCCTGCACGACGTCGGCAAGACCGCCGTCCCCGAAGATGTGCTCAACAAGCCCGGCAAGCTGACGGACTCCGAATGGGAGGTCATGAAGAGCCACACGACGGTCGGCGATGCCATCGTCGCCGAGCTCAACTTCCCGTGGGACATCCGACCCGTCGTTCGGAACCATCACGAGCGTTGGGACGGTACGGGCTATCCGGACCGCCTGGCCGGTGAGGCGATCCCGCTCACGGCGCGGATCCTGTGCGTCGCCGACGTCTTCGATGCCCTCACGACCGCACGCAGCTACCGGCCCGCCATGTCGTTCGACGAGGCGATCCGCATCATGGAGCGGGACAGCGGCCGCATGTTCGATCCCTCGATTTTCCCGCTATTCCGCGAGATGATCTCTGGCCGGACCTTGCCGCGGCGCGCGGCGAAGGACGAAGCGGGGAGACAGTCGGCCGTGGCCTGACCCTCGTGCTCGGCATCGTCACGCTCACAGCTACGCTGATACCCGCGGTTCGAGCCAGTCGTGTCGATCCGGCGTTGGCGTTGCGCGCGGACCGTGGTTAGGAGGGGAACGCCCCGCCGTACCGCTCCCGCAAGAGCCGGACGTGGTGCAGCTCGTGGCCTGCGATGATCCACGGCATCGAGCGGACCGTGAATTCGAAGCCACTGGCCACACCGCGGCGCAGCGCCATTGCGGGCTCGAGCCCGCGAAGGAACAGCACGTGGCCGCGCCGTACTGCCTCAAGCTCGGCGACCAGATCACGCAGCGGTCGCGCATGCGCATTCGAGGCGCGCGCCCAGTCTTCCTGTTCCATCGACGGCAACGCTGCCGCATCGCCGCGCGCGAAGTGCACGGACCGGTATCCGAACACCCGTTCGGTGTCGATCACATGGCCGACGACCTCACGGATGGACCACTTGCCGGGCTCGTAACGGAACGTCTCGCCGTCGGGCGGAACGCTGCGCAGGAGCGCCGCGGTCTCCACGACCTGCCGCTCCAGCACGTCGAGGATGTCACCGTCCGGTACCTGATCGATGTAGCGCGAGTAATACGCGTTGTGCTCGCCCGGGCCGGGCCTGCCGAACGGCGATGTGGGGGCCATACTTTCTCCCTGTACCCTGTACCCTGTACCCTGTCCCCTCTCCCTCTCCCTGTCCCTCTCCCTCTCCCTTCCGTCCTCTTTCGCTACTCCAGCATGTGCCGAATGTGCTCCCGCTCGTCGGGCCGCACATGGGGGTGGCGCATGATCGCGCGCGCGCAGGTGTTCCAGCGCAGGATGGCGTCGTCGTTGCCGGCGGGGCGAACCTTTTCAGCCGTCTCGTAATACTGCATCGCCTGACGGAACAGGTCGTAGGCGACCGGGCCGGAGGCGGTTCGTTCGAGCAGCGAAGACGCGTGGCGCTCACAGATGATGCCCGCGTAATAGTTCCGCTCGTACTCACCCTTGAGGCGGGGCAGCAATTCACGGGCGGAGGCGACGGTGGCGCCGGCGTTGCTGGTGAACTGGTCGGTGCGGGCGAGCAGCAGGAGCACGACGGCATCCTGATTGTCCGTCTCGATCTCGAGCACATCCTGGCAGATGCTCTCCGCCTCCCACGGCTCGTTGAGCAGACGGTAGCGCTCGGCCTTCTTGAGCGCGGCCTGGACGCCTTCCTTGGACAGTGGCTTCAGCGGGAACATGGAACCTCCCGTGCGGTCTCAGGGCTTCGACTTGTCCCGCTTCACGAGTCGGACGAGGCGCGCGAGTGGATCGAACGAGCGGTCCACGACGCGCTCCTTGAGCGGGATGATCGCATTGTCCGTGATGGTGATGTGCTCGGGACAGACACGCGTGCAGCACTTCGTGATATTGCAGTACCCGATCCCGTGCGCGTCCTTCAACTCCTCACGTCGATCGGCCTCGTCGAGCGGGTGCATCTCGAGGGCAGCCGCGTGCACGAGGAAGCGCGGGCCAATGAAGCGCTCGTGCAACTGGTGCTCGCGCAGGACGTGGCACACGTCCTGACACAGGAAGCACTCGATGCACTTGCGAAACTCCATGACCCGATCGACGTCGGCCTGTGCCATGCGCCACGTGCCGTCCGGCGCGTCGGGCCGGCGAGGCTGGAACGGTTTGATCCGCTTCTTGACTTCGAAGTTCCACGACACATCGGTCACGAGATCGCGCACGATGGGAAACGCCTTCATCGGCTCGATCGTGACCGGCCGGTCGAGTGGCAGCTGGTTCAGGCGGGTCATGCACATCAATCGCGGCATTCCGTTGACTTCGGCCGAGCAGGAGCCACACTTGCCCGCCTTGCAGTTCCAGCGCACGGCGAGATCGCCGGCTTGCTCCGCCTGGATGCGATGGACCGCATCGAGCACGACCATGCCCTCGCTGATCTCCGTAGCATAGTCGCGGAACTCGCCGCCGTCGGCGTCGCCCCGCCAGATCCGGAAGGTGGCCGTCGCCATTACTTCATCTCCTCGATGATCTGCCGCAGTTCCGCCGGCAGCTCCGAAATGGGTTCACGCCGGAGCGCCATGGCGCCATCGGCGTCGCGGTAAATGACGAGGTTGACCCTGCCCCAGTCGGCGTCCTTGGCGGGGAAGTCTTCGCGGAAGTGTGCGCCTCGGCTTTCCTGTCGTTCGAGCGCGGCCCGCGCGACAGCCTCGCTGACTGTGAGCAGGCTGTCGAGGTCGAGGGCAGTATGCCAGCCGGGATTGTACTCGCGGTTGCCGCTAACGGTTACGCGGCCGGCACGCTCGCGCAACCGGCCGATCGTTTCGATCGCCTGCTCCATTTCGGTCGCCTGCCGCACGATGCCGACCAGCGACTGCATTGTCTCCTGCAGCGATTCCTGGACGGCGTACGCCGACTCCGCCGGTCCACCATTCTGCTCGAAGGGCGCGAGTGCGGCCCGCGCGGACGCGTCGGCCTGCGCCGGATCCGGTGCTGGCGCCGGATTGTCGCGGGCGAACCGTGCCGCGTAGAGGCCGGCTCGTTGGCCGAAGACGAGCAGGTCGGACAGCGAATTCCCACCCAGCCGGTTCGCGCCGTGCAGGCCGGCCGCACATTCGCCGGCCGCGAACAGGCCCGGAACGGTGGACATCTGCGAATCGGCGTCCACACGCACGCCGCCCATCACGTAGTGCGTCGTCGGGCCGACCTCCATCGGCGTCCTCGTGATATCGATGTCGGCGAGCTGCTTGAACTGGTGGTACATGCTGGGCAGCTTGCGACGGATGTGTTCACCGGCGTCGGGCAACCTGTCGCGGATCCAGGCGATGTCGAGGTAGACGCCGCCGTGCGGCGTGCCACGACCTTCCCGGATCTCGCGGACGATGCAACGCGCAACGTGGTCCCGCGTGAGCAACTCGGGTGGGCGACGCGCCTCGCGGTCGCCCTGCGTGTAACGCCAGCCCTCTTCCTCGTCGTCCGCGGTCTGATTCCGATAGAGCGGCGGGATGTCGTCGAACATGAAGCGGCGACCCTCACTGTTGCGGAGGACACCGCCTTCGCCGCGCACGCCTTCCGTGACCAGGATCCCCTTCACGCTCGGCGGCCAGACCATGCCGGTCGGATGGAACTGTACGAATTCCATATCGATCAGCTCGGCGCCGGCCTGATACGCGAGCGTATGTCCATCGCCCGTGTATTCCCAGCTGTTGCTCGTGATCTGGAAGGCACGGCCGATGCCGCCCGTGGCGAGCACGACCGCGCGCGCCGCGAAGAGGACGAATCGCCCGCGCTCCCGCTCGTAGCCGAAGGCGCCGACCACGCGGCCGTGCGTCGTCAGCAATCGCAGCACCGTCGTTTCCATGTGGACCGTCATGCCACCATGGATGCCGTGGTCCTGCAACGTGCGGATCATCTCGAGGCCGGTCCGGTCGCCGACGTGCGCCAGGCGGGGATACGCGTGACCGCCGAAGTTACGCTGCAGGATGCGGCCATCACTGGTCCGGTCGAACAGCGCACCCCACGCCTCCAGCTCGCGAACGCGATCCGGTGCTTCGCGCGCGTGCAGCTCGGCCATGCGCGCGTTGTTCAGGTACTGCCCGCCGCGCATGGTGTCCGCGAAGTGGACGCGCCAGCTGTCACGATCGTCGACATTGGACAGCGCGGCCGCGATGCCGCCCTCGGCCATGACCGTGTGGGCCTT
>JBFJPA010000409.1:0-4553 GCA_041617355.1 Longimicrobiales bacterium | reverse complement strand
TCCGGTGCGTTGTAGCCCGGCTCGCCGCCGCCCGCGAGGTACGCCACGTTCATCGCGCCCAGCGCGAGGTCGCGGCCCGCCGCGCCGCCGCGGCCGCCCCCGCGCCCGCTGCTGAGGTTCCAGTCGAACGGCAGACACAATGTGCTGTTGTCCTGCTGTGAGCCGCACACGTGGAAGGGGAGGTGGGCAGTCGTCACGGCGTGATAGAACTGCGCCGTCGGGAAGTCCTGGTCCGTCCACGCGCTGCCCGTCGTCGTCGAGACTGCGCCGCCACCGTCGTTCGCCACCACGATGTGGCTCGCGTCATCCGGGTCGATCCACAGATCGTGGAAGTCGCCGTGTGTGCCGTTGTTGATCGACTCGATCGTCTTGCCTGCGTCCGTCGAGCGGAAGAGGGTCGTGTTCTGCAGGTAAACGACGTCCTGGTCCTTCGTGTCCGCGAATACGTGCGTGTAATAGAACGCGCGCTGGCGGATCGAGCGGTCGTCGTTGGTCAGCCGCCAGCTCGCGCCGGCGTCGTCGCTCACGAAGAGACCGCCGTTCTCGTTCTCGACCAGCGCGTACACGCGGTTCGAATTCGCGCCCGAGACGGACACGCCGATGCGGCCGACGAGACCCTGCTGCGGAAGGCCCGTCGCGCGCGTGATCTCCGTCCAGGTCTCGCCGCCGTCGGTGCTCTTGAACAGCCCGCTGCCCGGCCCGCCGCTCGACATCTGATACTCCTTGCGGTACGCCTCCCAGAGCGCGGCGTAGATCACGGACGGATTCGCCGGGTCGATGCTGATGTCGATGGCGCCCGTCCGGTCGTTGCGGAAAAGGACCTTGCGCCACGTCGCGCCGCCATCCGTGCTCTTGAACAGGCCACGTTCGGCGCTCGGCACGCTGTACTCGCCGAAGACCGCGGCGAAGACGATGTCCGGGTTCGTCGGGTGCACGCGAATCTTCGAGATCGCATCCACATCGCGGAACCCGACGTGCTCCCATGTCGTGCCGGCATCGCGGCTCCGGTAGATGCCGTCGCCTGGCATGATGTTGCCGCGGATGCACGTCTCGCCGGTGCCGATGAAGACGAGGTCCGGGTTGGTCTCGCTCACGGCGACTGCGCCGACCGACGCCGATGTGATCTTGAAGTCGGTGACCGGAGCCCAGCTCTCACCGCCGTCCGTCGTCTTCCAGAGCCCGCCGCCGGTCGCGCCGAAATACGCTTCGAGCGGACGGCCGCGCACGCCGCTGACGGCGATCGACCGGCCGCCGCGGTCCGGTCCGATGTTGCGCCACCGATACGCGGCCAGCACCGTGGAATCGAGCGTGATCGCCGGGCCGGGATTCGCCTGTGCGAAAAGCGGAAGCGCGTCCGCCGCCGTGGCGAGGATGGCCACGGCCACCGTGAGTCGGAGGGGTCGCATAAGTCGGCCTGGGCTCGGGTCCGAGGTGTTGTAGAGGGAAACGCGGAACAACATAGAGGGCCGGCTCCGCCTGCGCACGGGACCGAACGCCGGAGCATGGTGGCACGCGCGTCCAGCTCAGGCTACGGACGCGGCGCGCCACCCCTTGCTCCTCTCACTCCGGTCAACACGCGCGCCCGGTGCCGTTCCCGGGTGGGCTATCCGCTCGTGATGTTGTTCCACATGTAGTCCGTGTGCCAGCTACAGATCTCACGAAACTCGTTCATCGCGAGCGGGTTGTTGGCGTTCGCCTCCTGGGCGATAGCCGTTTGCATGTTCAGCAGCGTCTTGTGGTCGGCGCCGCTGAACGTCTCGAGGCGGCGGAAGATGCCCCCCGAACGGTGCGCGTAGAACCCCCACGTAGCGACATGCCCCATGTTCCGGTGCTTCTCGTAGAGCGGCGCGAGCACTTCGCGGAAGATCTCGTTGGTGCGGCCCTCGCGGGAGGCATCGCACGCGTAGTACGTGGAAAGCGTTGCGCCGCCAATGGCCGCGGGATCGGGCGGAGACGTCGCGATGCTGTTCCAGATGTAATCGTCGTGGCTGCTGCACGTCGTGCCCAGCTGGCGCACGAAATCCGCGTGCCCGCTGTTCAGCTCGTCCACGATCGCCTGGCGCGCATCCATCATCGCGGCCAGGTCCGAGCCCGTCGTGGCCAGCAGCCGACGCCAGGGACCGCCCTGTGAATGGGCGAGCCAGACCCAGCCCGTCAGGCGTCCGGCATCCACCTGCCTCTGGACGATCGGTCCGAACGTCTGCCGCACCACGGCGTCGATCTGCGACTCCGCCCCCTGGTTGCAGCGGTAATACTGCCCGAAGATGACCACGTTTTCGGTGTCCTGCGCCGCCGCGGGCAGGGCGAACAGACACAATCCAGCGGCGATCATCGTTGCGATGTGCTTCATGGAGCCTCCTCGCTCGAAGGAATGCTGCTGCAGGTACAGACGTTTGTCGGGGAACGGCGGTGATGCGCGCGTTGTGCCTGCTACCCGTCAGAGATCGACAGGAGCCGGCGGCACAGCGCGCGACGAACGTGACACGGGACGCGGGCCGGGCTGCCGCGTGCTGCGGCTGACCCTGTTGAAGTCACTCCTGAGATTCGGTGAGCACACGCGGCGCGTCGGGCAGTTCGCCGAGGGCTCCCAACTTCAGCGATCGCGCCGCGGTCCGCCGAGCATGGCTCGCCCCGGATGCACGCCCTCCTGCACCTGCCCGGCCACCACTACGGGCACGCCGTTCACCAGCACGTGGCGGAACCCTTCCGAGGCCAGCGCCGGTTCCTGGTACGTCGAACGGTCGCGCACGGCGTTGGGATCGAACACCGCGAGATCCGCATCCGCGCCAATGCGAATCCGGCCTTTGTCGCGGAACGCCGGCGCCCAGCGCTCCAGCCGTTGCGCCGGCAACAGCGTCATCTTGCGAATCGCCTGCATTAGCGGGAGTTGGCCGGTCTCGCGGACGTAATGGCTCAACACGCGTGCGTACGTGCCCGCTTGACGCGGGTGACCCAAACCGTTCTGGAGCGAGCCATCGCTGGCGATCGCCGTGAACGGGCTCGTGATCGCCAGCGCCTCCATCTCCGGCGTGTTCAGGTGCAGGATCACGCTGCCGCCTTGGCGGCGGTACCGGCGAAACGTCTCGCGCGTCAGCCGCTCTCCCGTCTCCACCCACTGCAGCCGCGCATAAAGACTGTCCGCTGCATTCTCGTACTGGTCCAATAACGCCGACTCGATTCGCGTCATGCCCGCACTGTACGGATACGCCTCCGTCGTCACATCCATGCCGCGTGCCCTCGCCTCTTCGACCAGCTTTAGCGTCTGCGGCGTGCTCGCGAGGCTCATGCTGTTCAGGTGCACGATGTGCAGGGGAGCCCCGGTCAGCGCGGCCGCACCGAGCACTTCGACGAACGATTCGATGCTGCCGCCCGGCTCCGTTTCGCCGAATGCGCGGACGTGCACGAAGACCGGTGCGCGCACCGGGGCCGCGGTCCGGAAGACCTCCAACACCTCCCAGCGCGTCGCCGCCGGCGTGTACTGGATTCCCATGCCGACGCCCAGCGCGCCCGCGTCGAGACCGGCGCGCAGGCGTCGCGTGATTCCGTCGATCTGCGCCTGCGTCGCCACCACGTTCGCCGCAGGACCCGTCGGCAGGAACGAGCCCGAATCGCCCATCAGCTGCATGCGCGTGGGCACGTGTCCGACACTCGCGCCGTAGTTGATGAGCGCATGGCCCTCGCGCGCCGCGTACCACGCCGGCACATCCGCCGTGCCAACCTCCAGCTCGAGCGCCGTCGTCACGCCGTCCAATACCTTGATGCGGTAGTTCTCCGCATCGTGACCGTGCACGTGGAGATCGATGAAGCCGGGTGCGATCACGAGGCCGGACGCGTCCAGCGTGCGGACGCCCGCCAGCGGAGCCGAACTCAGCGCGGCCACCTTCCCATCCCGGACGCCAACGTGCAGCAGCGAGTCGAGCTCCCGTTCCGGATCCAGTACCCGGCCGTTCGCGATCACCACGTCGTACGGCGCACTACCGGCGTCGTCCCCGCCGCAACCGACGGCCACGCACAGCAGGGCCGGCGCGAGCGGGAGGCGAAGTGCACGTCTATGGAGCATGACCACCTCGGGATGGAGTGCCCAACGATCGTAGTGTCCATCCTGCGCGGCCGCGAGCGCGACTCCTCTGCAAGCGGACCGGCCGCCGGTTCAAGGGCGAGTTCACGACCCGTCGTGCGCAACCGCCGTGGCGAGAAGAATCTCCTCAGAGCGAGCGCCCGCGCGCGCGTCCACGCGACCCGCTCCCGCCTCGCCGCCTACACCGCCGCCTTCGTGTCCGCTGCCGACGCGACGCAGGACTACTACAACGGCTGGCTCGGCCTCCTCGGGAACACCACGGACTTCGGAAAGTAGGAGGGAAACATCTACACGTGGAGCCCCGCTCGGGTCGGTGCACTCCGCGGCGCTCGGAAGCTGACGGCGAGGCTGTCATGAGGGACGGATGAACGAACGCGCCCGCCGGCTCTGGTCACGCACGAGGCTGCGTGTCTGGCCCGGGAGGTACTGGCTCGCCAGCCTGCCGCTCGCGATGCAGGGCGAGGCGGCCGGCCTG
>JBFJPA010000408.1:0-4596 GCA_041617355.1 Longimicrobiales bacterium | reverse complement strand
GGTGGACGCGAACGCGATCGACGCTGCCGCGCGCGGCGCCGGCGAAGGGTTGCAGCTCGCGCTCAACGTAGGTGCGATGCTGCTCGCCTTCATCGCCCTGATCGCCCTGCTGAACGCGTTGTTGGCGATGCTCGGCGATGTGACGCGCCTGACGGATGTATTTCAGTCGGCCGGCTGGCTGGCGGACGAGCAGCGCCTCAACCTGTCGTCGCTGCTCGGCTGGATTCTCGCGCCCATCGCCTGGCTCATGGGCGTGCCGTGGCAGGACGCGACGACGGTCGGCTCGCTGCTCGGGATCAAGACCGTCGTCAACGAGTTCGTCGCGTACCTCCAGCTCTCGAGCGCGCTGAGCGGCGGCACGGAGCTGTCCCCGCGCAGCATCGTCATCGCGACGTACGCGCTGTGCGGCTTCGCGAACTTCAGCTCGATCGCGATTCAGCTCGGTG
Organism: Longimicrobiales bacterium; assembly: GCA_041617355.1. GTDB lineage: Bacteria > Gemmatimonadota > Gemmatimonadetes > Longimicrobiales > RSA9 > JBFJPA01. Next base: position 4,150 of record JBFJPA010000408.1, on the reverse strand, counting down.
GCATCGGCGGCATCGCGCCGACACGCCGCAGCGACCTGGCCCGTCTCGGCCTGCGCGCCATGATCGCGGGGACGCTCGCCGCGTTCATGACCGCGACCGTCGCCGGCATGCTGGTCTGATGGACATCGACGCGGCGTTGCCGGACGCGCTCGCGGCGGTGCAGCCGACGGTCGGCGGCGGTCCGTTCGTCGGACTGATCCTCGGCTCCGGTTTGGGCGCATTCGCGGACGCCGTCGAGGATGCCGCGCGCATCCCGTTCGCGGCGATCCCGCACTTCCCGCCAGCGACGGTCGAGGGCCACGCGGGAACGCTCGTCGCCGGCACGCTCGAGGGCGTTCGCTGCCTCGTGCTGCAGGGTCGCGTGCACACCTACGAAGGTCACGCGCCCGTGGCCGTCGGGTTCCCGGTTCGGCTGCTCGTGCGCCTCGGCCTGCGTGCTCTGATCGTGACCAATGCGGCCGGCGCCGTGAACCCCGCGTTCCGGCCGGGCTCGTTGATGCTGATCGACGACCACATCAACTTGCTGTGGCGCAACCCGCTGATCGGGCCGGTCGTGCCGGGGGAAATGCGGTTCCCGGACATGTCCGAGCCGTACGATACGCGGCTGCGCGCGCTGGCCGAGCGGACGGCTCTGAAGCTGGGGATCCCGCTCGAGCGGGGCGTTTATTGTGCAGTCACGGGACCCAGCTACGAGACGGCGGCGGAGGTGCGCATGCTGCGGCGACTCGGCGCCGACGCCGTCGGCATGAGTACGGTCCCCGAAGTCATTGCCGCGCGAGCGGCGGCCGTGCCCGCGTTGGGGCTGTCCCTCATCACGAATCTGGGGACGGGTCTGAGCCCGACGAAGCTGTCACACGACGAAGTGGTGGAGGCGGGACGCGCGGTCCAGGCCGACCTGACCCGCCTGCTGCGCGCGATCATCCGTGAGATCGGTCCGGCCCATGCTTGAGCCCGGATTCGTCGCGTGTGGAGCGATGCGCCGCCAGCCACCGGAGGGACGTATGAGACGACGCGCGACCATCACCGCATTCACGATTCTTCTCGCCACCGGCTGCGGCGCCGACGATCGGCCGGAACCCGAAGAGCAGGTAGGCCCCGCGGTCGGCGGCACGCTGGTCATCGTGTCGACGGACAATTTCGACCACGCCAATCCGCTCGTCACGTCCATGCGGTATGCGCAGGAGATGCTGCGCTACGCACTGTTCCTGCCGCTCCTGCGCTGGGATGAGACCCTGGCGCTGGCGCCGGCCCTGGCGGAGCAGTGGACGGTGGAGGGCGACACCGCCGTCGTGTTTCGACTGCGCCGCGATGTGCGCTGGCACGATGGTGAGCCGACCACGGCGTGGGATGTCGCATTCACGTTCGAGCGCGCGGCGAATCCGGCGACGGCCTTCCCGAACGTCGACTGGATCAAGGGGTGGGGCCCGCCCGTCGTGGTGGATTCGTTCACCATTCGCTTCCGCATCGATCACCCCGATCCGCTCGCGATGGTGCCGCTCCTGACGATCGTGCCCCGGCACAAACTCGAACGCGTGGCTCCGGAGCAGATGCGGCAGGCCGCCTTCAACCGGGCGCCGGTCGGGAACGGACCCTTCCAGTTCGTCGCCTACATCGACAACGACCGCTGGGAGTTCGAAGCGAATCTGAACTTTCCGGAGTCGCTGGGTGGCCGGCCGTACGTCGACCGACTGGTCTGGCGCATCGTACCGGACGGTGCGGCGCAGGCCGTGGAGTTGATCACGGGACGCGCGCACCTCGCGCTCGGCGCGACCGTCGAGCAGGTAGTGGACGCCGTGAGCCAGGCGGACCTGCGTCTCATCGTGCGACCGTCGCGTCAGTATGGCTTCGTGGGCTGGAACGGGCGCCGTCCGCCGCTCGGCAATGCGGCGGTCCGCCGCGCGCTGACGCTGGCCCTCGACCGTCAGACGATGGTGGACGCGTTGCGCGCCGGGTACGGCGAGCTCGCATCCGGTCCGATCGGCGCCTGGAATCGCGGCTTCGATGCGTCCATCGCGCCACTCCCGTTCGCACCGGATTCGGCCCGCGCACTGCTCGAGGCGGCGGGCCTGCGGGACCGGGACGGCGACGGCTTCCGCGAACGGGCCGATGGTTCGCCACTCCGGCTCTCGTTGAAGGTGCCCGCCAACAACACCTTCAACCGCAATCTCGGCGAGATGGTGATCAACGACCTGCGCAACGTCGGCATCCGCATGGAGCTGCGGCCGACCGAGGCCAACACGTTGATCGCCGACGTCACCTCACCGGCCCGCGAATTCGACGCGTTCATCTACGGCTGGGAAGCTGATTTCCGGCTCGACCTGCGCGGCCTGTTCCATTCCGCCGAGATTCGCAACCCGCTCCAGTTCGCCGCGTACCGCAACGCCGCTGCCGACTCGCTGATCGATCGGTTGGCAACGAGTCGCGATACGGCGCAGATGCACGAAGCGACCAGCCGGCTGCAGCAGATCCTGCGCGATGAGCAGCCATGGAGCTTCCTCTATTTCTATCCGGACGTGTACCTGGCCTCGTCGAGGCTTCGCGGCGCGGACATGGACATCCGGGGCGCCCTCGTCAACCTCTCCGAGTGGTGGCTGGCGGGAGCGGTTCAGTCCGGGCCGGCCACGAAGTGATCGAGCGGGCCGTTGCCGGCGCCCAAACCCGGCGCAGACGCGATCGCGCGGGCGACGAAGTCGAGCGCATCAATGACCGCGCGCTCGATCGGTCGGCCACGCGCGAGGCCCGCGGCGAGCGCGGCCGAAAGCGTGCAGCCAGTCCCGTGCGTATTGCGTGTGTCGAGCTTCTTGCGCCGGAACCGGCGCACCTCGCGACCATCGAAGAAGACATCGACGATTTCACGACTCGCGAGGTGGCCGCCTTTGACGAGGGCCGCACCGGCGCCGCGCTCGACCAACTCGGCGGCGGCGGCCTCCATCTGCGCCGGACTCGCGACCTCGGCCCCGACGAGAATGGCGGCTTCGTCCAGGTTCGGCGTCACCACGCGACAGAGGGGCAGCAAGAGCTCGGTGATCGCCGACTCGGCATCGCGGTCCAGCAGCCGGTCGCCGCTGGTCGCGACCATGACCGGGTCCAGCACATAGTCGACCAGGCGCTCGGCCTCGATCGCGTCCGCCACGGTCGCGACCAGCTCCCGCGTCGCGAGCATTCCCGTCTTGCAGGCGGCCGGCCGCAAGTCGGCGGCGACGGCGGCGATCTGCGCACGAACGACTTCCGCCGGTACGGCGTGCACCGCGCTCACGCCCAGCGTGTTCTGCGCCGTGATTGCCGTGATGGCGCTGGTTCCGAACACGCCGAACGCCTGAAACGTCTTCAGGTCGGCCTGGATGCCGGCGCCGCCGCCACTGTCACTGCCGGCAATGGTCAGGGCGACGGCGCGGTTTCCGGTCATGGCTCGTGCCTGCTCCGTTCAGTTTCGGGGTGCGGGCAGCCGCCGCACGTTCGCACGGAAGGTCTGGAACGCATTCGAGTCGCGCTGCAATCCGCTGCGCCGCGCGCCGGGCGTCCGGCCGATGACCCGCTCGACGGCGTCGATCCGGTCCGCCGTCGTCGGGTGCGTCGAGAACCACTGCGCCACGCCGCTGGAGCCCTGGCTCTGTGCGCTGACGAGCTTGCGAAAGAAGGCAGGCAGTCCGCGCGGGTCAATACCGGCGCCGACCAGCAGCGCAACGGCGGTCTCGTCCGCCTCGCTCTCGGCCTCACGGCTGTGCGACGAAAGGATCAGGTTGTTGCCCACGCCGAGCGCCGCCCGCTCGACGCCGCCCGGCGAGCGACCGAGCAGAACATAGGCGAGCGTAGCGCCGAGGCTCGTGGCCTGTGCCCGCTCGAGCTGCTCGACGCCGTGGCGGTGCTCGACGTGCGCGATCTCGTGCGCCAGCACACCCGCCAGCTCCGACATTGTGGACGCCCGCTCGACCACGCCACGATTCACGTAGACCCAGCCGCCCGGCACCGCGAATGCGTTCGCCACGTTCGAGTTCACGAGCCGGAACCGATACGTGATTCCGGTGCGGCTCGTGCCGCGTGCGATCTCCGCGCCGAGCGCGGACAGATAGCGCTGGATGGCGGCGTCGTTGACGATGGGGAGCTCCCGGTCGAGCTGCGCCGAGTAATCCCGGCCGAGCTCCACCTCCCG
>JBFJPA010000407.1:0-4615 GCA_041617355.1 Longimicrobiales bacterium | reverse complement strand
GTCTGGTAGCCGCCCCAGGAGTGGCCGATCAGGCCGACCTTCTCGGCGTCGATCATGCCGGTGCCGACGGCCTTCTCGACTGCCGGCACGAGCGCGTCGACCGCGGAAAGCCCGGGATTGCGATCCCGGTAGACGATGTCGGGCCGCAGCACGAAGTACCCCTCCTGCGTCCACACCGTCGGATTGTAGTAGGTGCGTTCCGACGGGCTCTGGTAGCTGTGCAGCGTATTCGACGTGATCTCGTAGAAGTAGACCAGCATCGGGTACTTCTTGCCGGGCTCGTAGTTCGCCGGGTAGTAGAGCGCGGCCTGCAGGTCGGCGCCGCGCGTGTTCTTGTAGTCCAGCAGCTCGGCGCGGCCCCACGCGTAGTCGGCCTGGAACGTGTTCGTCTTCGTCAGCTGCTTCGCGTTGGCGAGGTCGGCGCCGGCGACGAACCAGTCGGGCGAGTCGTCGAAGCGCTGCGTGACGTAAGCGAGGACATCGGCGTCCTTGGCTTTCGTCAGGCGGCCGATGTTGGCGTCTTCCCAGACCAGCCGCTCCATCCGGCCGCTGCGGATCCGGCCGAAGCCGTACTTCTTGGTGCGTTCGCCGTAGAGCGCGATGTACTGCGGCTTGGACAGGTCGGCGACGCGCTCCGTCGGATCCAGCCAGAACAGGCGATGGCGCACCATCTCCGGCGTGCCGTCGGTCAGCCGCGTGTGGCGGGTGCCGTCCGGTGAGACCTCCCAGATGTCGAACTTGTCGTAGAGCAGAACGCTACGGTCATCCTTGGTCCAGCGGCCGACGCCGTGAGGCGGTTTCTGCTCGACCGTGTGGTCGTCCTCGTGGTCGATGAAGGAGACCGGCGCCTTCTCCGTGATGTTCGTGTGCGTGCGACGCGCGATGTCGTACACCCAGTAGTGGTCGTTTTCGAGGTAGAGGACGTACTTGCCGCCCGGACTGGGACCGAAGCCGAACTGGATCCTGTCCTTGATCTTGATGCGCTGGCCGGTCGCGACGTCCACGACGTACAGGTCGTTGTACGCCGGGCCGAACATGCGCTCGACATCGTACGGTGTCTGGTCCGTCGCGAAGACGCGAGATTCATCCTCGAAGAGCTGGACGTTCTCGAACGTGCCGTCATCGAGGGTGGTGAACCGATCGGTCGCGAGGTGCCAGGCGCCCAGTTGGTTCAGCCGCTTTTCGCGCTCGGCGCGCACCTTCTGCTCGGGGATGATGTCGACGTCCTTCGAGTGCCAGACCTCGACGCCGGGCTTCTCGTCGTTCGCCGGCTTCGGCCCGTTGTCCGCCTTCGTGCTGTCCGTCTTTTCGGTGCTCGGCTTCTTCTCCCACGTCTTCGTGCCGAGGAACACGTTCGCGCCGTCATCGGACCAGGCGAGCGTGCGGAAGTCGACGACGCGTGTATCCGTCGGGAAGCCGGCCTGGTCGGCCGGGTCGAGCACATGGGCTTTGCTGGTGCGCGTGGCGAGGCCGGTCCATGCCAGGACGACGTGCGAGTCCCCTTCCCGCGTCGAATCGGCGACCACCTTCATGGCCGCGAGGTCGCTCGACTTCTTGCGCCAGACGAGGCCCTTGAAGGCGACGCTGTCGGAGTGCAGCGAGCGGGTCACGCCGGATGCCGGGTCGAACAGCTGGATGCCATTGCCGATCTTGGTATCGGCGTCGACGACCATGGCCAGCAGTGCACCCTCGTCCTGCCACGCGATCTCCGCGATGTTGCCGAAATGCGTGTCCGTGCCATTGGCGAGGTCGCGCACGACCAGGCTCATGCCCTTCGACTTGGCACCTTCCGGCGCGTAGCCGCGCATCGCGATGTAACGGCCGTCGCCACTCAGCTCGAAGCTCGCGATCTCCGGCACGGTTGTCTGCTCGCCCGTGGCCAGGTTGAGCAGACCCAGCTTGCTGCGCACCGGCTTCTTCTGCTTCTCGAGCTGCTCACGTTCCTTTTGCGGGAGCGTGATCGTGTAGGCGAGCCACTTGCCATCGACGCTGAAGGCCGGGTTCGTGCCGTTCGCGATGACCGTCGGCTCGCCGCCGGAGGCGCGGTAGACCTGCAACTCGCCGTCCATGTCGACGCGACTGATGGACGCGACGAACCACCGGCCATCGTTCGAGAAGGTACCGCTGCCCAGATTCTCCCATTTCTTGTAGTCCTCGGGCATCACGCGTGGCTTGGGCTGGGCGTGGAGCGGTGTGGCGAATGCGGTGAGGATCAGCGCGAGTGCGCCCAGCGAGACCCTGGGATTCGGCATTGGACTGCCCTCCGTTGGAACGGCGGTTGACGCGGAGAAAACGGACCGGCGAGGAGCCAGTGGGCCGGACATGAACCGGCGAAGACTCGCCCCGGCAGTGGTGTCCGTCAAGGAGACGGGGCTCGGCACCCGGGGGCTTCGGATCGCCGCAGCGAACGGCGGGACAAAAGGGGTGGCCGGGAGGCTCAGCCGGTCTCGCCGCTTTTCATGTTGTCGTAGAGGAAAGCGCGGGCCTTGCGCCAGTCCCGTTTCACGGTCCGTTCGGAGATGCCCATGACCTCGGCCGTTTCCTCGACGGACAGGCCGGCGAAGTAACGCAGCTCGACGGTCCGGGCCAGCCGTTCGTCCAGCTCGGTCAGCTTCTCGAGGGCCCGGTCGAGGGCGACCAGGTCGGCGGGCTTCGCTTCGGCAGCCGCGATGCCCTCCTCATCGAGCGACACGGCGAAGGCGCCGCCGCCCCGCTTCTGGGCCGCGTTGCGGCGCGCGTGGTCGACCGCGATCTGGCGCATGGCCCGTGCCGCGACGGCAAAGAAGTGACGTCGATCCTCGAGCGCGAGGTGAGCCGCGTCCGCCAGCTTGAGGTAGGTCTCGTGAACGAGCGAGGTCGTATCCAGCGTGGCGCCCGCCGAACGCGGACCGAGCTGGCGTTTGGCGCGCGCGTGCAGATCGCGGTAGACCAGATCGAACAGGCGATCGAGCGCGGACCGATCACCGGCTCGCAGGTCGACGAGGAGACTCGTGATCTCGGCCGTGGGCATGGCACCGCCAAGTCATCGGGAACGAGGCCGGCGCGGGGCGCGACGACCTCCACCAACCTACGGATGCGTCGGCGGTCCGCTCAAGCGGACGCCGCCGCGGACTCGCGGGCCCGGGCCGTTCGGCGGTACGTTGCGCTTCATGAACACGTTCCGCTACGTCGTCGCCGTGCTGATCGGGGTCACGGTTCCGCCGGCGATCGCCTACTGGTTCATCGTTCACCCGTTCGCGGGCTTCTGGCGGAAGTTGGGCGCGCGCACGTCATTCACCATCCTGATGGTGCTGCTCGTCCTCGGAATCTACGGGTGCTGGACGCAGCGGGCCCGCATCGTGGGCCAGGACCTCGGCACGAGCGTACCGCTGCTCGTGGTGGGCATCGGGCTGTACGTCGTGGCCGCATGGCTGGACCGACGGACCCGGCGCAAGCTGCGTCTCTCGATTCTCTTCGGGCTACCGGAGCTCCGCAACACGGGCGACGCATCGGCCCTCCTGAGCGACGGCATCTACGCGCGCATCCGGCACCCGCGTTACCTGTCGTTCCTAATCGGTTGCACGGGCATGGCGCTCATGGCCCAGTACCTCGGCACCTACGTCCTCGTCGCTCTCTGCTTCCCCGCCCTGCTGCTCCTGGCGCGCGTTGAAGAGCGCGAGCTGGTCGCACGCTTCGGCAGCGTATACGAGGCCTACCGTGCGCGCGTGCCCGCCTTCCTGCCGTCGCGTCAGCCGCCGATGCGCGGCTCCAGCTCATCCAGCTTGGACACGTAATACGACAGCTGCGCCTGCTGGTCCGCGGTCATCGGGCCGGTCCAGGCCGACACTTCGCCGTACAGTCCCGTGACGCGGGAAAAGACCTCGCCGAGCTGCTGGTCGAGCGTGCGCGCGGCCGTCAGCGCTGCGCCCGTCAGCGGGGTTTCCGCGCCGGCCCGGATCCGGTCGGCCGTCGGACGGAACCGTTCGAGCAACGACGCGGCTCGGCGCTGTACCGCTGCGATCTCCAGCAAATCTGCGGTCCATGTGGCGCGCACGTCAGCGGGCACCCGCACGCGGGGGTCGTCGCGCACGTCGACGACCCGGTCCAGCGACTGGCCATCGACCGTGAGACGGACCGTGTAGCGGCCCGGCACGACGTACGGCCCCGCGTTGCCGCGCCCGCGCGCGCCGGGCCGGACCGCGAGACGCGGATGCCGGAGGTCCCACGTCACGCGGTTCACTCCGGCAGCCGTTCGCGCGGAGACCGTCGCCACCTGTGTGCCGGCAGCATCGAGGATCGTGATCTTGACGGCGGCCGTGTCGCGCGCCGCGCCCAACCAGTAGTCGATCAGCGCGCCGTCGGCCGGATTCTCGCCGCGGAAGAACATGTCGCCCGTGTGCGCCAGCTCCGACGAATACCGGATCTGGTAGGCCGGCTCGATCGTGAAGAGGTGTGCGGCGGAAGCGAGCACCGCGGGCAAGCAAGCGGTTTTCGGGGTCACGCTGCAACAGTTCGGGGGTGGCCTCCGAGGACTGGCGGTACGTGGCGCTGGTCACGATCAGCTTGTGCATGGCCTTCATGTCCCAGCCGGAGCGGATGAATTCGGTCGCCAGCCAGTCGAGCAATTCCGGGTGGG
>JBFJPA010000406.1:0-4642 GCA_041617355.1 Longimicrobiales bacterium | reverse complement strand
TTCGCCGCAGCCGGTGCAACGCGAGATCCACGCGGACAAGTCCGGTCAGCTGTTCGGCTGCGCATTTGCGGCCGCCGCGATTCTCGAGGGTGGCGCGGACGCGCAGCAGCGCTTCGTGTTGGGCCAGCGGCTGGGCCAGTTGTACCAGCGGATGGACGACCTTCTCGACTACCTGCCGAACGCGGGGACGGGCAAGGCCCCGCTCTCGGACTATCGGCAGCGTTGCTGGACGTGGCCGCTCGATGTGCTGGGCGTGACGGGATTCGACGACGAGCCGGAGGCGGTCATGGTTCGTTTCCGGCAACGTGACGAAGCGGGGCTCTCCCCGTTGGATCGCGCGCTCGCCATTCTCGAAGCCGAGGCGAATGCGCTGCTCCGGGATGTCGCGCAGGCGGACACGAGCCCGCTCCTGGAGAAGCTGCTCCAACGCTGGCTCGGCGCGCTTCGGGCTGCCGCCGGCTCGCCAGCCGTGGACACACGGACCGCGCTCTCGCTGCCGCCGGTGCCGGCGGAAGGCGACGCGTGGATCGAGGCACTGGCGAAGGGGAGCCGATCGTTCCGATTCGCCGCGCGTCTGTTCCCGCCGGATGACCGTCGTCGTGTGGCCGGCGTCTACGCATTTTGCCGGTACACGGACGATCTGGTGGACGGCGTCGAGAACGCCACGACGCAGGCGATCGAGGCCAGGCTCGACGCATGGGCGGGTCTCGCCCGCCGAGCGTACGCTGGCGAGCGGACCGGAAACGGTCTCGTCGATGCGGTCATGGCCGACGCGGCCCGGGCCGACGTCCCGTTCCGCTACGTGGACGAGCTGGTCGACGGAATGCGCATGGACCTGCGGCCCCGCACCTACCGGGACCTGGCGGAGTTGCGCCAGTACACGTATCGCGTCGCCTCGGTCGTGGGCCTCTGGTTGACAGAACTTCACGGAATCCACGGTGAGGCGGTGCTCGATCGTGCGGCCACGCTGGGACACGCCATGCAGCTGACGAACATCCTGCGTGACGTCGGAGAAGACTTGGACGCGGGTCGCGTGTACCTTCCCGCGTCCATGCTTTCGGCGCGCGGCCTGGATCGCGGCGCGTTGGAGCGGATGCGTGCGGGCGAGCCGATCTTGCCGTCCTACGTGAATCTGGTGGAAGAGCTGATGGCCATCGCGGACGCCTGGTACCACGAAGCGTTCGACGCGATTCCGGCGCTGCCGGTTTCGTTCCAGCGGCCGGTCGCCGTCGCGGCACACGTGTACCAGGGCATCCACGACGCGATTCGACGGAACGGATACGACAACCTGCGGCGACGTGCGTACACGCGGGGCACGACGAAGGTGAGGTTGGGGCTATCAGCGTTGCTCGACCTGCGCGCGACGCGGCGGCGCAGCGCGTTCCTGCCAGCGGGGGCAGCGCCCGCGCACGACCTGTCCGAAGCGCTATTCGTCGAAGGCGCGTCGGGAACGCTTCCATGAGGGGTGCCGTGCTGCTGTTGCTCTTCGTGCTCGTGACACCGGCGGCCGGGCAATCCGAGGAGCCCGCACTCGGCATAGCCAGCGCCGACACCAGTCGCATGGCGGAGCCCATGCGCCGTCTTCGCGCGGTCGAGCGCCGCTTGGCGCACGAGCCGAACTCCCTCGCCCTGCACCTCGAGCGCCTGGGCGCGCTTTACCTCCTCGGCGTCGAGGACCCATCCCGCATGCAGGAGGGCGTGGCCGTCCTCGTCGAGGCTCGCGTGCGCTTCGATCCCGCGCCCGGCTCGCCGCTGGACTCGCGGCTGCTCGGATATCATGGAGCGTTCACGGTGCTCCGCGCGAAGCATGCGTTCTGGCCGCATCACAAGCTCGGTTACGTGCGCGACGGCTTGGCGCTTCTGGATCGGGCGGTGTCACTCGGGCCTGCTGACGCGACGTTGCGGTATCTGCGGCTGATGAGCGGCTACTATCTGCCCACACTCTTCGGCCGGAAGGCGACGGTGCGTTCGGACTTCCACGAACTTGCCCGCTTGTTGCCAACGGCCGCCGATCATTTCCCCGGCCCGATGTACGGAACGGTCATTCGCTTCGTTCTCGATCACGGTGATCCCGATGCCGCGGAGCGCGGCGTGCTCGAGTCGATTGCCGCGGGGTTCTGATGCCGCAACCCTCCCTGCGCGCGTTACGCGCGTTCGAGATCTTCTTTCTGCCGTGGATGCGCCGTCGCATCGAGGCCGTACGCCTGGCCGGGCTTCCCGCGGCGCTGCCCGACGCGCCACTCCTGGTCGTGGCCAATCACATCAGCTGGTGGGACGGCTTCACATTGCGGGAGATCCACCGACGCCTTCGACCCCGCGCGCCGCTGCGAGTCGTCATGACGGAGCGGGAGCTTCGACAGAATCGTGTGCTCGGTTGGATCGCGGCCGTCGCGCTGGATCCTGGTTCGCCCGCCTCCGTGCTGCGTACGTTTCGTGGGCTTCGCCGGCTTTGTCATGAGCGCCCTGATGCGGTGGTGCTGTTTTTCCCGCAGGGGCGCATCTGGCCGAGTCATCGTCGTCCGCTCGGCTTCGCGCGCGGCATCACCACGTTGGCCCGTATGCTGGCACCAGTGACGGTGCTGCCGGTCGCGTTGCACATCGAGCCGCTTGCGACACTCAAGCCGACTCTCTTCGCGTCGGCGGGTTCGCCGTTACCGTTCGATCGCGACGAGCACGCTTCGTTGGTAGACCTGGAGACCGCCGTCACGGCGGAAGCGGATGCGCTTCTGGCATTCCTTGCCGCGCACGGCGAAGGGTCCGGCCGAGCATGGCCAGACGAGTTCGACCGCTTGCCGCGCGCCCAGGTCCCGACGGATCCGACGCTGGCGACGGGGGCACGGCGCGCCAAGGCAGGGCGCGCGCGAGAGAACTGAACGGGAGGACCGAACGCAATGGATCGAGTGATCCTCGTCGATGAAACGGGCCGCGAGATCGGCACATCCGAGAAGGTGAAGGCGCACGCCGACGGCCTGCTGCATCGGGCGTTCTCCATCTTCATTCTGAACTCGCGCGACGAGCTGCTCGTGCAGCGACGCGCGGTCGACAAATACCATTCGGGCGGCCTATGGTCGAACGCGTGTTGCAGCCATCCGCGGCCCGGCGAGGCCATCGAAGCGGCAGCGCGACGTCGTCTGCGAGAGGAGATGGGGTTCGAATGTAAGCTGGAGCCCGCGTTTTCGTTCGTCTACCGGGAGCGCGTGAGCGCGGCATTGTGGGAGCACGAGCTGGACGACGTTCTGCTCGGCCGCTGGGACGGCGTCCCGGACCCGGATCCGGCGGAGGTCGCCGATTGGAGATGGATCGCGCCCGACGACCTGCGCTCCGAGTTGCGCCGTCAACCGAGTGCCTTCACCGTGTGGTTCCCGCTGGCTTTCTCCGGGTTGGTCGAGCGCGGCCTGATCCCGGAGCCGGAGCGGATCTAGTCCTACTACGGAGACCGCTCCAGCCGTACCGTCACGTCGACGGTGCGGACGTGGCACTCGTCCCCCGTCACCCGCACGTCGGACCGCACGCCGGGCAGATACCCGGGCGCGGTGGCCGCAATGGTGTAACGCCCCCTTCGTTCCCAGGCGCCGATGTGTTTGGTCTCCCGTTCGGAAAGCACCCTGAGCTCCTCGATATAGCTGCCGTCAATGGCGATGACGGTCGCGTCCCGGATCACTCGGCCGTCGAGGGCGTCGACGACGTCGACACGCAGACCCGCGACGGCGATCTCCGTGCACGCGATGCCCGTGGAATCCACGCACGCAGTCAGCGCGACGAGCGCGAGGGCGAAGACGTGTTTCAAGAGCGTCCTTCCTTCGTCGAGTTGCATCATCCTGACAACGATCCGGTCCCGCCAACGACGACAGCGGTGGGCACCGGCTCCGACCGCGCGGATCAGAACCCTCTGCCGCCCCCGCCCCCGGACGCATCGTTGAAGGGCGTGGCGAGAGGCGGGTAATACGTGCGCGTTTCCTGGCACCGGGACCAGAACCAGAATCCCGAGCAGGTCTCCGTCACTTCGCAGATCGGCCCGAATCCGTCGCCGCAGCTCGACGGCGCCACCTTGCCGCTGACCTCGGAGCTCGCCGTGGCGCCCAGGGCGAGTGCGAGCATCGCGATCGAACCGATGGCCGTGGTCCCAGACATCGTATTCCCCTTTCTTCCTCAGGTTCATTGGGGTTCTCGCACGATCCCAGTGAAATCGGGGCGAGACCATGGCCAGCCGAGCCTCCACCGGACCGGGTCGGGGTTCGGTCCGAGGGCATGGTTGGCTTGCGCGGCTGGCCGGGCCGCCGAGATTGAGCGGGAGTCCCGAGCCTGGTCCGCCACCCGGAGGTTGCCGTGCGAACTGCCTTGATCCCCGCTTCGTTCGCCCTGCTCGCATGGGCCGCTGCCGATGTCGCGGCCCAGTCCTTCGTGCGGGACGGCACGGGATTCCGGGGCGGCTTCGCGTCGGCGATCGTGCTCGACGGCGACCACCTGTTCGCCACGCGCCCGGGCGAGATCGCGTTCTTCCCTTCGCCGGCCAACCATGCGGGCACCGTGCACGTCTTCATGCGCTCCGCGAGCGGTGAATGGGTCGAGCAGGCGACTGTCACATCGAGCTCGGTTACGCTCGGCGATGGGTTCGGCAATTCCCTCGCGGTCGCCGGTGACG
>JBFJPA010000405.1:0-4653 GCA_041617355.1 Longimicrobiales bacterium | reverse complement strand
GGGGAACATGATCCGATCGCTCCACGGCGCACGCTTCATCGCACTGGCCGCGGCGCTGCTGACGTCGGTGCTGACCGCGTCACGCGCGGAAGCGCAGTACTTCGGACGCAACAAAGTCCAGTACGACGATTTCGACTTTCGCGTTCTGCGCACGTCGCACTTCGACCTGCACTACTACACAGCCGAGGCCGCGGCCGCGCGGGATGGCGCGCGTATGGCCGAGCGCTGGTACGCACGCCTCGCCGACGTGTTCGGCCACGAGATCCTGACCCGGCAACCGCTCATCCTGTACGCCGATCACGGCGACTTCCAGCAGAGCAACGTGATCTCGGGAACGCTCGACGAGTCGACGGGCGGCGTGACCGAGGGATTGCAGCGCCGCGTCATCATGCCGTTCGCGTCGAGTTACGGCGAGAGCGACCACGTGCTCGGCCACGAGCTCGTGCACGCCTTCCAGTACGACATCGCCGAGCAGAGCCGCGGCGGCCTCACCGCAATGAGCCGGATCCCGCTCTGGATGGTCGAAGGCATGGCGGAGTACCTGTCGGTCGGCCGTCACGACCCGGTGACGGCCATCTGGCTGCGCGATGCCGTGCTGCGCGACGATGTGCCGACGTTGCGAAAGTTGTCCAGTGATTATCGCTACTTCCCTTACCGCTTCGGTCAGGCGGTCTGGGCGTATGTGGGCGGACGCTGGGGCGACCGCATGGTGCCGCATTTGTACCGAGCCGCGCTCGACAGCAACTGGCAGGACGCGACGCGGCGTGTGCTCGGCATCGAGCACGATTCGCTCTCGGCCGACTGGCGCAGCGCGGTCAGTGACGCATTCACGCCGCTCATCGCCGGACGGACGCGACCCGACTCGCTCGGCCGCGGCCTGCATGGCGCCGGCGAAGACATTGGGGAGATCATGCTCGGACCGGCGCTCAGCCCGGATGGCCGGTTCGTCGCCTTCCTGTGGGCGCGCGACCTGTCACTCGACCTCTATCTCGCCGATGCCCGCACCGGCCGTGACGTGCGCCGGCTCGCCAGCGGGGCCGCCGAGAGCAAGTTCGACGCGCTCAGCTTCATGGGCTCGGCCGGGACCTGGTCGCCCGATGGCGTCTCGTTCGCATTCGTCGTGTTCGCGGACGGTCGCAACGAGATCGCCATCCTCGACGTGGCGTCCGGCAACGTACGCGACCGATACCGCGTGGATGCGGTCGGCGCCATCGCGACGCCCGCGTGGTCGCCCGATGGCCGCAACATCGCCTTCTCGGGATCGGCCGGCGGCGTGAGCGACCTGTACCTGCTCGACCTGGCCACGCGCCAGACGAAGAAGCTGACCTCCGACGCGTTCGCGGACCTACAGCCCGCATGGTCGCCGGACGGGCGGACGCTCGCCTTCGCGACCGACCGATTCGGCGCCGATCCGGCGCGACTGCTGCACGGCCGCATGCAGATCGCGACGCTCGACATCGCCAGCCGTGACATCCGGCCGGTCGTCATTGCATCGCCCGGGCGGCAGACCAACGCGCAGTTCACGCCGGACGGACGCGAGCTGCTCTTCCTCGATGACGGCGATGGTTTCCGCGACCTCTACCGCATTCGGCTGGAGACCGGCCAGGTGAGTCGAGTGACGACGCTCGCGACCGGGATCACGGGGTTCACGGCGCTGTCGCCTGCACTGAGTGTGGCCCGCGAGACCGGTGACGTCGCGCTCAGCGTGTTCCACCGCCGAGGCTACGTGCTTCGCCTGCTGGACGGGGCGGACGCGCTCGGACAGATGCACACCACGGTGGCCGGCGCTCTGCCCCGCGCGCCGGCGGGCACACTGCCGCCGTTCGACGCACACGAAACGGTCGAGTCGTACCTGACCGACTTCACGACCGGACTGGCGGACGATGCCACGCTCGCGGACGATCCGTACCGCGCGCGGCCCCGACTCAGCTACTTCGGCCCGCCCACCTTCGGCATCGGCGTCGATCAGTTCGGCGTCGGCCTGTACGCCAGTGCCGAAGCGTACTTCACGGATGTGCTGGGCGACCACGGCATCGCCGTGCAGGCCATCGCGAACGGCAGCTGGAAGGACATCGGCGGCGCACTTTTTTACGAGAACGCGGGCAATCGCGTCAACTGGGGCGTGGGTCTTGGCCGCACCCCCTACGTCGCCCGCTACGCCACGGCGCGCGACACCGTGGCCACGGTCAACGGCACGCCCCGCTCGGCGCTGTCCATCGTCGAGTACCGCCAGCGGCTGCACGTCGACGAAGGCTTCCTCGCCGCGCGTTATCCGATCTCCGCCACCCGCCGCATCGAGGCGACCGGTGGCGTGATGCGCATCGGCTACGACTTCGAAATCGCGCGCGCCGTACAGGTCGGCAACGAGGTCGTCTCGCGCGAGACCATACCGCTCGCGACACCCGACGCGCTGACACTGTTCCAGACCAGCGCCGCGCTCGTAGGCGACCACTCGGTCTTCGGCATCGCCTCGCCCGTGCAGGGCGGGCGCTACCGCTTCGAGCTTCAGCCGACGATCGGCTCGCTGCAGTTCGTGTCCCTGACCGCGGACTGGAGGACGTACCTGTACCGGCGTCCCTTCACCCTGGCCGCGCGGGTCATGCACTATGGTCGCTACGGCCGCGACGCCGACCGCACCGAGCTGGGCAACTTGTATGTCGGTTCCGGCACGCTCGTGCGCGGCTACAGCTACGAGTCGTACACGGGCGCCGATTGCAGCACGGGTGGTTCCAGTGGCCCGACCGGGTGCGCCGAGCTCGACCGCCTGATCGGCAGCCGGCTCGCCGTCGGCAACCTCGAGCTGCGCGTGCCCCTCATCGGCAACGAACGGTACGGCGTCCTCGACATCCCGTTCCTGCCCACCGAGCTGGCCGCATTCGTCGATGGCGGCGTGGCGTGGACCGGAAGCGAGTCCCCGACGCTGAGCGCGAACGGTGCGGCCGCGCGGACACCCGTGTTCAGCGCCGGCGTCAGCGCACGCTTCAACCTGTTCAACGCATTCGTGCTCGAAACGTACCTCGCCAGGCCATTCCAGCGTACGACGGGCAACCGCTGGGGCGTGAACCTGGCCGTCGGCTGGTAACAGGAGGATGACGACATGAAGCACACAGCCATACTTCTGCTCTGCGCCGGCGTCGCCGCGTGCAGTCTGGCCGGTCCGCGCTTCGAGCCGCCGCCGCCGGATCTGGCGGGATCCTGGCAGCTCGACCGCGCTGGCAGCAGCGACTCGGTCGCACTGGCCGTCGCGTTCCCGGACACGCTGCACAGGCGACCCGACGCGCTGTTCGATTCTGCCGGAATCCAAACACGACGCGTGTCGCGAATTCGCAATGCGGCCGACTTCGCAAGCCTGCGCGCCGCGAGTCACACGATCGAACGGCTCGCCATCCAGCGCACGTCGAATCACGTCGTGTTCGTCGCTGGTGAGACAGCGCCCGTTTCGATTCCGCTCGACGGAACGAACATCGAGACGACCTGGCTGGACGGTCAACCGTGCGACGTCAGCACACGCTGGCGCAACGGCCGCCTCGAAGTCGAACGCACCTTCGCCGACGGCACACGCCTGACGGAGTACTACAGCCGCTTTCCCGGGACGGATCAGCTCGTCGTTTATACGCGCGTGAAAGACTTCGGCCTCGAGTTTCGTCGCGTCTACCAGGTAGCCGGCGCGCAATGACGTCAACCGCCATGCAGACGACGGCCGCGGCATCACGGCGCCGTCGTCTGTACCGGCCGGCTACGCCTCCTGCTCCACGGTCGCCTCGACCAGCGGAAGGCCCGCGCCCTTCCACTCGGACAGCCCGCCTTCGAACGCGACGACGTTCGTAAAACCGAGGGCCGTCAGCTTCTCCGCAGCCGATTTGCTCTGCGGGCAGGTCGGCCCGCTGCAGTAGACTGCGATCGCCGTCGCTTTCGGCAGCGACGCCGCCTCGCGGCCGACCCGATCCAGCGGGACCCGCCGCGATCCCGGAATCAACTCCCCCGTGAAGTACTCATCCGTCAGCACACACCAGAACTCATCCACGTCGCCAGCATCCAGCCGCGCCTGCAGCGCCTCGCGGCCGATCACTCGAATGTCCGCCATGGGCTCATCCCTCGTTCCGAACGAAAGGTCTCATCCGCGGCCCCAATGCCGGGACACCGAATATTAGTTGACTAATCAATGATTGACAAGTCATCGACGACGCTGCTCACCCCACCACCTTCGTGCGGCCGCCGCGCCCGCGCCTGCGGCCGTCTCCGCGCCCCCGCGTCACGCGTGCGCCATGTGACCCGGGCTGTCGAGCGACCAATCCGATCACGCCGCCGCCGTCGTAATCAGCACGAGTAAAGCAATCCAACCGAATCACGGAGGCAACGACATGCAGTACCGATTCACGCACAGACGGTGGGTCCCGGCGGCGCTGTGTCTGGCGCTCGTTGCGGCGGGCGGCGTGCTGGTGGCGGCGGACCATGACGATGCGCCGCTCGCGGGTGGCGACCAGGCGGCCGACATCGCGGACGTGTACGCGTTCCGGAGCCCGGCCGATGCGAACCGTGTCGTGCTCGCGATGACGCTGAGCGACGTGCTGCCGCCCGGCCAGATCCAGTTGGGTCGGTCGATCTTCGACCCACGCGTGCTCTACGAGTTCAACATCGACAACAACGGCGATG
>JBFJPA010000404.1:0-4662 GCA_041617355.1 Longimicrobiales bacterium | reverse complement strand
GCGATCTCGTTGTAGCTCATGCCTTCCAGGTCACTCAGCACGACTGCCTCCCGGAACTCCTGCGGGAGCCGCTCCACTGCGTTCAGGACTTCCTCGTCCACGAACGAGTCGAAGAAGGATCGCTCCGGATCGCTGGCTCGAATCTCTTCCAGCGCGTTCGTCGATGCGACCGCTTCGACGCTGTAATCCAGATCGGCATCCAGGACCTCGGGCCGGCGGCCCCGCCGCTCTTCGCCACGCAGGAACGCGTTGCGACAAATCGTGAAGAGCCATGATCGGCAGCCCGTGCCCGGCGTATACGTTTCCCAGTGCCTGTACGCTCGCAGGAACGTCTCCTGCACGAGATCGTTCGCGCGATCGACATCCCCGGCCGCCAGCCGCAGGCCGAACCGGTATACGGCATCGAGCCACGGCAAAGCCTCTTCCTCGAAGCCCGGCTTCGAGAGTTCAGGCTGTTCAGCCGCCGCCGACCGTTCCGCCATCGTCTCCGCCCTCACGGTGGTGGGAATCCCGTGGTCCGTCGCGCGGTTCCGCCGCAGCCCGGGCTGGTTGCGTGCCGGCGCTCGCGGGTCTACCATCGCCGCGAACCCGTCCATGCCATGCGCGAACCCCCACGCCTACGGACCGAACGACTGCTGCTGCGACCGTTCTGCGCCGCGGACGCACCCCGCGTGCAGCGGCTCGCCGGCGACCGCGCCATCGCCGACACGACGCTGAACATACCGCACCCCTACCAGGATGGCATGGCGGAAACCTGGATCGCCACGCATGCGGACCTATGGCAGGAAGGTGTCGCGTCCATTTACGCCGTCGTCCTGGATGCCGAAGACGCCCTGATCGGGGGCTGCGGACTCCGCATCGCCCTCGAGCACCGGCGCGCCGAGCTCGGCTACTGGATCGGTCGACCCTATTGGGGACAGGGCTTCGCGACCGAAGCGGCGAAAGCCGTCGTCGCCTTCGGATTCCATGACCTCGGCCTGCACCGGGTCCAAGCCCGGTACATGACGCGGAACCCGGCATCGGGACGCGTCATGCACAAGTTGGGCATGCGCTTCGAGGGCGTGCAACGGAAACACGTTCGAAAATGGGACGTCTTCGAGGACCTGGCCGTGTATTCGATCCTGCGCGACGAGTTCGACGACGACCCCCCCGACCGCGCTCTCGGTGACGCTTGACCCGGCGACCCCCGTTCGCCGAGGTTGCCCTTACGGTCAGGCCGCAACTCCCGTCGTGAGAGGCCCCATGCGTCGCCGTGCCGCGCTGCTCCTCGTTCCGCTCACGCTCGCCGCGTTCGCCCACAACGGTCCCACGCAGGTCGCGACCTTCCCGGCGCCCGTCCCGGCCGCCATCGCTCCGACGGACTCCAGCTTCGCCCGGCTCATCGCCAGCCTGTCCGAGCCGGGCGGCTTCTTCGACAGCGACAACCTGATCTCGAACGAGGCGTCGTACTTGCACGTGATGGGCGCGTTGCGGCGCCTCGGTGTACGCGGCGGTGCCTACGTCGGCGTCGGGCCTGATCAGAGCTTCAGCTACATCGCCGAGATCCAACCCGAGATTGCGTTCCTCATCGACATCCGGCGCGACAACCTGCTGCATCATCTGCTCTACAAGGCCCTCTTCGCGAACGCCCGTAACCGGCTTGAGTATCTGTGCCTGTTGTTCGGCCGAGAGCTTCCTGACGATGTCGCACGCTGGACCCAACGCGAGGTGACGGATCTCATCGATTACATCGACGCACGACCGGCCGATCCCGCGCACTTCGAAAGCGCCGCGCGTCGCGTCAGGACGACCGTCGAATCGTTCGGCGTGCCGCTCACCGAGTCCGACTTCGCGACCATCCGCCGGTTCCACTCCGCCTTCCACGCAGCCGGCCTCGACCTGCGCTTCACCAGCCGCGGACGCGCCGCACGCTCGTATTATCCGACCTATCGCATGCTGCTCCTCGAGACCGATCTCGACGGCGAACGCGCCAACTACCTCGCCGACGAAGACCGGTTCCGCACCGTCCAGCGGCTCCAGTCGCGAAACCGCATCATTCCCGTCGTCGGCGACCTCGCCGGATCCCACGCCCTCGCCGCGATCGGCCAGGAGATCGAGCGCCGAGGACTTCGCGTCTCCGCGTTCTACACCTCGAACGTCGAGTACTACCTGATGCTCGATCATACCTTCGACCGGTATGCACGGACCGTCGCGGAAACGATGCCCGTCGACGCGCGCTCCATCATCATCCGCAGCTACTTCAGCCGGGGCTGGCCCCACCCGCAAAACCTGCCCGGCTATTACGCCACGCAACTGGTCGAGCCGCTCACCAGTTTCGTCCGCACGCAGCGCTCCGGCGGTTACCGGAGCTACGCGGACCTCGTCAGCGTCAACATCGTCTCGAATCGCTAGACCGAAACGGGTCGCGGGGCGCAGGCAGGGGCACGTTCACGGGAACGGGTCCCGGGCGCGGGCACGTTCCGAACGGCGGCTGAATCGGGCCCGCACGAACCGGAACAACGCCCGGATCACGACGACCGCCATGATGAGAAGGAGCAGGACGACGCCTGCGGTGATGAGTGGATGTGTGAGCGCGAGCCAGGTCAGGCCGATGGCGATGCCATCCTCTGTGAAGCTCAGGATCCAGTTGCTGAGCGGTTCGGGGCTCGCATTCACGGCCGCGCGCGTCGAGGCCTTCGCGCCGTGCGAGGTCAGGGCCACGCTGCCGGCCAGCAGCGCGGCGCCGAACTGCCAGGCCGGGTCCATCTCCGCGTAGCCGGCGAATGCGAGAACAGCCGCGGCGGCCGGGCGGATCAGCGTGTGCGCGACATCCCACGCCGTGTCCACCCACGGCACTTTGTCCGCCACGAACTCGACCACGAAGAGCACGCCCGCCACGCCCAGGATCACCGGACTCGCAACCACGTCGAGCGAGGCAGGCAGCGAGACCAGACCGAAACGCTGCAGCAGGCCGGCCGTAAGGATGGTCGCGTACAGATTCAGTCCGGCGGCGAACGAAGTGCCGAGGGCGAGCCCCAGCGTCTGGAAGAGCTCCATCACGTGGCTCCGCGGCCTGAGTTCACTCTGTCGTTGCGGGAGCGACCGTCGTTTCCGATAATGCGGGCGCCCCCCGTTCGACAGCTTCGGACCTCTGATCGAGGCCTGGCACCGCTGCCGGGCCAAGCGTGACTCGGGACCGTGAGAGGGAACCTATGTTCAGCCTCCTCTGGACTCTGCTCATCGGCCTCGTCGTGGGCGCCCTGGCCAAGGCGATCATGCCGGGCAAGGACCCCGGCGGCATCTTCATGACCATGCTGCTCGGCATCGGCGGCGCGTTCGTCGGCCGCATGATTGCCACCGTCCTCGGCGTCTGGGCGTACGGCGGAATTGCCGGCCTCGCCTTCTCCGTGCTCGGGGCCGTGCTTATCCTCTGGCTCTACCGGAGGTTCTTCCGGAAGACGGAGGTCGTCGTCTGAGTTCGCGGCGCCCGAATACGCCTTCCAGAGCTTCGACGGCGCGGGCCACATCGGCTCGCGCCGTCGCCGTCAGTGGCTCCATTCTGGCCGCCAGCGCCTGAACCCGACGGAGCCGGCCCGCGTCGAGCAACCGACGCCCCTTCGCCGTGGCTCGGACCCGGACCTGCCGACCATCCTGCGGATCCGGTTCCCGCTCGACCAGCCCGTCCGCCTCGAGCGCCTGGACCAGTCTCGTCATCGTCGGCGGGCGCACCTGCTCCGCGTCTGCGAGCGCACCCATGGACAGCGGGCCGGCGAACACGATCACCGACAGCGCCGACAGCCGCGGTCCCGACAGGTTCGCTGCGATATCTTCGCTCCGCACCGTGCGCAACAATCGGATCGCGAGCGAGTGCAGCCGATCCGCTAGCTCGTCCAGGACCGGCGACGCCCCGTCGGCTCGCTTCCGCTCGCTCACGGGCGCGGAACCTCCGCCATCAACGCCAATGGGTTGCCCTCCGTATCGTGGAAGAAGCCCAGCCAGAGATCGTAATCCTCAGCCCGGTGCACCACGTGCGGCGCCGCCTCGAACGTGACGCCGCGCGACTCCAGTGTCGCGTGCGCGCCCTCGATGTCGGACACGCTGTAATACAGGATCGACGACGGATGGTCGGTCTCCGGCGACTCCGAGACCGACAGCATCAGCCGGATCCCGCCGCAGTCGAAAAAGCCGAGTCCCGGCGGCGCGCGAAACAGGAACCGCATGCCCAGCACGTCGCGATAAAAGGCGATCGCACGGTCCAGGTCGAGCACGCGGATCGCGATCTGCCGGATCCGGTCGAGGTGAACGCCGTTGTCGGTCATGACGGCCCCGGGAACGCGGGAACATTTAGTTAGCTAAACTAAATTAATCGACCGCCCTCCGCCCGCAAGACCCGCGTTCGGCTCGGGGTCGGCGCCGGGCCGCGGGACAACCGAGCGGCGCATGCCGCCGTCCAACAAACGGTTCGTGTAGTAGGCGTGGTGGTGTCGGCACGGCGGAGAGTTGAAATGGAAGAACGAGGGACAATGCGGCGAGCACTCTGCGCATTCGCGCTACTGGCGGCAATCCTGCCCGCTGGCTGCGGCCGGTCGGACGCGTCGACCGCGGTATGGGAGGCCCGGGTCGATACGGTGGGCGACACGATCGTCGTGCACACGGTTGCGGGGAGCGTGTACGGCGGTCCGG
>JBFJPA010000403.1:0-4670 GCA_041617355.1 Longimicrobiales bacterium | reverse complement strand
TCGCGGCCGAGCTGCTGGGCTGGCTGGTGTGGTCGGGCATCACGTACGTGATCGGGGCGAAGGCGCTGCGCGGAACGGCGACCTGGGGCGAGTTGCTGCGCACGATCGGCTTCGCGCAGGCGCCCGGGCTGCTGTCGATGCTGCGGCTCGCGCCGACGTTGGACGTGCCGGTCCTGCACGTCGTCCGGCTGTGGAAGCTGATCCTCGCGATCGTCGCGCTCCGTCAGGCCCTGGACGTGGGGACGGCGCGCGCGATTCTGGTGGCCGCCCTCGGCTTCGTCGCATACGTCCTGCTGGCGGCCGCGTTGCTCCTCGCGTTCGGCGGCTCGCCCGCCCTCTGAGGCGGTTCCCTCTCCCGGGTCCCCGTCGTCCCCTATATTGCCCGCCATGAGCAAAGGTGTCGGCGTCGTCGAGGAGACGCCCTGGTGGTTGTTCGTGAACAGCGTGCGGGTGGTGGGCGGCACGATGAAGCCGGACCAGGCCCGGGCGATGGCGGCCGGCCGGCTTCTCGCCGGCGGTTGGATTCGCGACGCCAGCGATCTCTTGCGGCTCGAGGTCGGCCTGGATCCCGTGGGCAGCATCGTGATCGATGCCCAGATCCCGCCGGAGCGCGCGCGTGATACGCAGGCACAGCGGACGCATCGTCGCGAGAACGGATGCGGTTTGCTGCATTTCGTGGCCTGTGATCCGGGAGCGCTGCGGCAGCCCCGCCCGCTCGCGGTACCGTCAGCGGACGAGTTTCCGGAGCGATTCCGCATCCTGTTCGCTGCAGCCGAGCGTGCGAGTCCGATCGGCGGCTTGCACGCGGCGGCGTTGATGGACGCCACGACACAACTCGAGTCGCGTGAGGACGTGAGCCGGCACAACGCCGTGGACAAGGCGATCGGCGCCGCCCTGTTGTCGGGCCGGGATCCCGCAGCGCACGGCCTCCTCGTCACCTCCCGCATCAGTGCGGAGATCGCCCTCAAGGCCGCGCGTGCCGGCGTGAGTTGGGTGGCGAGCCGCTCCATTCCGACCTCGCTGGCGGTCGCCATCGCGAACGTCGCTCGAATGCCGCTCGTGGCGCGGGCCCCATCGCCGGAGGCCACGGTGATCGCGCCGTGGCAAGACGGAGAGACAGCGAAATGAGCGCGGTTCTGGGCGCCGTGATCGGCGGCGGCCGCAGCGAACGCTACGGCGAGCCCAAGGCGCTCGCTCGGGTCGGCGGTCGCCGCATCATCGACCGCGTGCGCGGGTGCCTGCACGAAGTCGTGGATGACATCGTGCTGATCGCGAACGATGCGGAACTCGCCGCCTCCGTAGGTCTCGAGTGGCGGCCGGACGCCTTGTCCGGTGGCGCTTTGGCCGGCTTGTTCACCGCGCTACAGTGGTCGCGGGAGCGCGGGTGCCACGGCGTGCTGGCGATTGCGTGTGACATGCCGTTCGTCTCCCCGGCGTTGCTGCGCCACCTGCTCGAGCGTGCTGCTCTGGCCGACGAGCCGGATGTCGTGGCGCCCGCGAGCGACGGTCCCCGTGGCCTCGAACCACTCTGCGCCTACTACGGCGATGCCTGTCTCGAAGCGATCGAGCGCGCACTCGGCCGCGGCGACCGACGCTTGATCGGATTCCACGAACACGTGCGCGTCGCCCTTGTGCCATTCGACGAAGTGGCGGTGTTCGGCCGGCCCGAAGTGTTGTTCCTCAACATCAACACGCCGGCGGACCGTGCAGCGGCGGAGCGACTGGTGCTCGAGGGGAGCGTGTGAGCGTGTCTGCTCAGCGTGTCGCCGACTGGATTACGGTCGAAGCCGCCGTCACCCGCATCCTCGAGATCGTCACACCGCTACCGGAAGAATCCGTTTCACTCGAGGACGCGCTCGGCCGCACACTGACCGAGAACGTGACATCGCCCATCGATCATCCGCCGTGGGACAACAGCGCGATGGATGGCTTCGCCGTACGCGCGGTCGATGTCCGTGGCGCTTCGGAGGCGACGCCGGTCACTTTGCGCGTCACGGAGGAAGTCCCTGCGGGCGGCTTCGCGACGCGTGCCGTTTCCCAGGGCACGGCGATCCGCATCATGACCGGCGCGCCGGTCCCGGAGGGCGCCGACAGCGTGGTCCGGATCGAGCACACACAAGCCATCGACGCGGACACGGTCGGCATCCGCGATGACGCGGACGCAGGCCGGAACATTCGGGCGCGCGGGGAAGACGTGCGCTCGGGCGAAAAGCTGTTCTCTGCCGGGCGACGGCTTCGACCCGGGGAGATCGGCGTGTTGGCCTCGATCGGGCGGGGCCGTGTGGCCGTCCACCGGCGTCCGCGCGTGGCGCTGCTCGCGACCGGCGATGAACTGGTCGACATCGACGCGTTCGACGAGGTTCGTGCAGGCCGACGCATCGTCAACTCGAACAGCTACGCACTGGCGGCGGCGGTCCGCTCTGCCGGTGGCGAGCCGATTCATCTCGGCATTGCGCGCGACAGTCTGGACGATGTTCAGCGCCGCGTCGAGCAAGGCCTGGATGCGGATGCGATCGTGACGACGGCAGGCGCGAGCGTGGGCGATCACGACGTCGTGAAAGACGCCCTCGACCGGTTGGGCCTGCAGCGTTCGTTCTGGCGTGTGACAATGCGGCCGGGCAGCCCGGTCTCCTTCGGCGTCGTGCCACGCCGCGGGACGACGCCGCTACCGATCTTCGGACTGCCGGGCAACCCGGTCTCCGCCCTCGTCACCTTCGAGGTGCTGGTCCGGCCCGCGCTGCGGCGCATGGCCGGCCGGACCGATGTGTTCGGCCACACCGTGAGGGTTCGAGCCGCACACCGCATCTCGTCGACGGCCAAGCTGACGCATTTCCTCCGCGTCACGCTGGAAGCCGACGCGACCGGGCCGCCCCGCGCGACGCTGACCGGTGCGCAAGGATCCGGTATGCTCTCATCGGTGGCGCGGGCCGACGCGTTGCTCATCGTACCGCTGGGCAAGGACGTTCTCGACGAAGACGAGGAGGCGGTCGCCCTGTTGCTGCCGTCGCCCGATGAAGGACAATCCGCGCCCGGTTACGTCGGCGCGGAGATCACGAACTGAACTACGGAGATCGCCGCCCATGGCCGAGGCCCGCACGATCGTGCCCGCCGAATACCAGCCTGCACTGCCACTGGACCAGCTGATCCTGCGCGAGAAGCCCGATGACGAATCCGTTCCGATGGACGTCGTTTTCGTGGGCGCCGGACCGGCGGGCCTGGCCGGCGCCATCGAGCTAGCGAACCTCGTACGAAAGGACAACGAAAGCGGCGGCGGTATCGGTGAAGTCGAGATCGCCGTCCTGGAAAAAGCAGGCGGCCTCGGAGAGCACAACCTTTCCGGCGCCGTCGTCAATCCGGTCGGCTTTCGCACACTGTTCCCGGATCTGGACGACTCGGCGTTTCCGTTCCGCGGGCCCGTCTCCGGCGAGCGCGTCTACATGCTCACGGAATCGCGTTCCGTCCGGATTCCCACACCGCCGACCATGCGGAACCACGGCCATTATATCGGCTCCATCAGCGAGATGGTGCGCTGGCTCGGCGAGAAGGCGGAATCGCTCGGCGTCAACGTCTTCACGGGATTTCCGGCGAATGCGTTGCTCGTCGAGGGCGAGCGCGTCATCGGCGTTCGGACGACGGCGACGGGCCTGGACCGCGACGGCAGCCCCGGCAACGGCTATATGCCGCCCACGGACCTGACGGCCCGAGTGGTCGCGCTGTCCGAGGGAACGCGAGGCACATTGGCGCACGCATTCTACCGCTGGCAGGAGATCAAGTCCCCGAATCCTCAGATCTGGGCGCTCGGCGTGAAAGAGATCTGGGAGACGAAGCGGCCGCTCGACGCCGTCATTCACACGCTCGGCTGGCCGCTACCCACAAACGTGTTCGGCGGCAGCTTCCTGTATCCGCTCGAGCCGAACGTGTTGGCCCTCGGCCTCGTCGCCGGACTCGACTATCACGACACGTCGCTCGACGTGCACCAGTTGCTGCAGCGCATGAAGCTGCACCCGCTGTTCCGCGAGCTGCTGGAAGGCGGCGAGATGGTCGAATGGGGCGCCAAGACGATCCCCGAAGGCGGCTTCTTCTCTCTGCCGGAGCGACGCCACGGCGATGGCATCGTCGTGCTCGGCGACTCCGCGGGCTTCGTCGATGTCGCCTCGTTGAAAGGCATCCACTACGCGATGTTGTCCGGCATCTACGCCGCACGCGCGATCTTCGATGCCCTCAAGCGCGACGACGTCTCCGCCGCAGCTTTGTCCGCATACGATCACATGGTGAACGAGAGCGTCATCAGCTCCGACCTGCGACGGCGCCGCAATATGCGGCTCGCGTTCAAGGACGGGTTCTACGTGGGCGGCCTCAAGTCCACGCTCATGACGCTGACGGGCGGAGCGTTTCCCGGCGGCAGGATCGCCATTGATGCCGACGCCGAGGTCGGCCGACGCCCGTCGAAGCCCGCGCGGCTCACGCCGGATGGCAAGCTGACGTTCGGCAAGGTGGACGCCGTCTTCAAGTCGGGCAACAAGACGCGCGACGACGTGCCGTCCCATCTCATCGTCGGCAAGGATGTACCCGCCGATGTCGCCGAGCTGTACGTGCACATGTGCCCAGCCGGCGTCTACGAGCGAGACGGCAATCAGCTAATCGTGAACGCGCCCAACTGCATCGACTGC
>JBFJPA010000402.1:0-4672 GCA_041617355.1 Longimicrobiales bacterium | reverse complement strand
CCGTACACCAGCCGATCCACGGCGCTGCCCCCGTTCACGACGTTCTACGGCATGTACGAGCGGGCCGCCGCATTCGCGGGAGCCCCCGCCTGGTCGCTGCCGGCACCCTACGTTCAAGCCCGTCGCACGATCGAGCTGGACACACCGCTCAACTTCGTGCTGACGGCCGACGGCTTCGGCGCCGGCGGTGCCGTCGTCAATCGCGCCGGCCGACTCCAGGGCATCGTCGCGGGCGCCAACAGCGAGCACCTCGCGAACCGCTTCACCTTCCTTGGTGGGGACGGCCGCGTCGTTGCCGTTCACGCGGCCGCCATCGTGCACGTACTTTCCTCCGTCTACCGGGCGGACCGCATCGTCAACGAGCTGGAGATCGAAAAGGGGAGGGAATGAGCGACGTACTGACACACCTCGACGCGAACCGGGCTCGCGCGCAGGACGAGCTGGCCGAGTTCCTGCGCATCCCCAGCATCAGCGCGCGCAGCGAACACCGCAAGGACACGCGGCGCGCAGCCGAGTGGCTGGCCGAGCGCATGCGCGAGATCGGCCTCGAAACGTCCATTCACGACACCCCGGGTCACCCGATCGTGCTCGGCGAATGGCGCGACGCCGGCCCCAGCGCTCCGACCGTGCTCATCTACGGCCATTACGATGTCCAGCCCGTTGAGCCGCTCGACCTCTGGACCACGCCGCCCTTCGAGCCGGCCGTTCGAGAGGGCCGCATCTACGCGCGCGGCTCCGTCGACGACAAGGGCCAGCTCTTCCTGCACGTCAAGGCGCTGGAAGCGCACCTGCGCACGAACGGCCGTCTGCCCGTCAACGTGATCCTGCTCGCGGAAGGCGAGGAGGAGGTCGGTAGCGCGAATCTGCTGCCTTTCGTCGAGCAGAACGCCAAGCGGCTCGGCGCCGACGCCATCGTCATTTCCGACTCGCCCATGCTGGCGCCGGGCCTGCCCACCATCGGCGCGTCCCTCCGAGGCCTCGCCTACTTCGAGGTGCACGTCACCGGTCCGTCGGCCGACCTGCACTCCGGTGGTTACGGCGGCGCAGTGATGAACCCGGCGACCGCGCTCGCCCGCATGATCGCGACCCTGCACGATTCGGATCTGCACGTCGCGATTCCCGGCTTCTACGATGATGTCGTGGTCGCCGCCGAGTTCCGCGACCAGATCAAGACGTTGCCGTTCGACGCCGAGTCGTTCCTGGCGGAGACGGGCTCGTCAGCGCTGGTCGGCGAGGCGGGCTACAGCACGAACGAGCGGCTGTGGGTCCGCCCGACGTGCGAAGTGAACGGACTGCTCTCCGGCTACACGGGCGAAGGCGCGAAGACGGTGTTGCCGGCGACGGCGATGGCGAAGATCAGCTGCCGCCTCGTACCGGATCAGGAGCCGTCCCGCATCGAGACGCTGTTCGGGGCGCACATGCGCGGGGTCGCACCGGCCGGAGTGAAGGTCGAGGTCCGGCACCTGCACGGCGGACGTCCCTGGCGGGCGAAGCTCGAGGGGCCGCTCGTCGCGGCGGCGACGCGCGCGCTCGAGACGGCCTGGGGCCGTGCTCCGGTCTTCGCGGGCGAAGGTGGCTCGATCCCGATCGTGCCGGAGTTCGAGCGGATCCTCGGTGCGCCGGCGCTGCTCATGGGCTTCGGCCTCCCGGGCTCGAACATGCACGCGCCCAACGAGTGGATGAGCGTGGAGTGCTTCGAGACCGGGACGCGTGCGGCCGCCATGCTGCTGAGTGAGCTGGCCGGCATGAAAGGCTCCTGAGCGTGGAAGCACCAGCCGTCCCGTTCAAGTCGACGCGGTCCGGCCGGACGCCCACGGAGGCCGTCGAGATCGAGGGCGTCATGCGCCTCGAGCCCGGGCGTGTCGTGCTCGAGTACGTCGTCAAGCGCACCGAGTGGGGCGCTCAGCCGTTGGAGACGGTGACCAGTCCCATCGAGCGGATCGAGCTGCCGTTCGCGGAGATCGCCGGGATCGACTTCAAGCGCGGCTGGCTGCGCGCGGGAGCGGTGCGCATCCGCGTCCGCCGGCTGGGTCGTTTCGGTGAGATCACCGAGCCATCAGAGACGGAGTGCTCGCTCCGTGTGGAACGGCGTCACCGTCTCGATGCGCGGGACTTCGCGGGCACGACGGCGCTGGCGCTGGCGGAAGGGCATTGGCGCTCGTTGGAGAGCTGATCGGCAAGGCAGGGAGAACAGAAGAGCGGGCGAAGGCTTCCTTTCCTTCGCCCGCTTTCGTTCAGCGTGATGCGGCCACACCCGGCCGGGGTGTGCCGCGCGCGGCGGCCAGTTCCGTCGCGTACTGGCGTCGCAGGCGTGCGATCTTGTCGGGATACGTCTGGCAGTTCGGCGTGACCGTGCCGCGCACGCAGCCGTTGTAGCCGAGCAGAGCGCGTCTTTCGTCGCCGTTCGCCCGGGTCAGGTAGTAGGCGAGGATGCGCGTGCCGTGACACAGGTTGCTGTCGATGTCGTAGAGGTCGCGGCCGCAACCACGGAAGTAGCCGGACCAGGACGGCATCACCTGCATCAGTCCGCGCGCGCCGACGACGCTGGTCGCGTTCGGCTTGAAGTTGCTCTCCGCCGTGATCACCGAAAGCACGGTCGCCAGGTCGAGGTTGTTCTTGTACGTCTCTTCGACCAACGGCCATGCCATGTCGCGGGCCGTGCCGGACGGCACGCCGCGACGGAGCAGGACGCGTTCGACCGGCGCGATGTGCTCGTGGTAGACGGCGACGGAGAGTTCGGTCTTGGACCCGGTCGTGCGCATCGAGTCCATGCGGCGGCTGAGTGCGCTGAGTTGGACACGCGGTGCGCCCGACGCAATGCGAATCACGGCGTCGTCGGGCAGTGTCAGCACGTCGCGCGTCAGATTGCCCGTCGCCCAGCCGATCCCGAGCAGGACCGGCGCGGTGAACAGGAAGACGCGTCCCCTGCGCCAGGCGCGCTCGAAGTCCTCGAGCAGGCCGAGGCGCGGAACGGTGTCCGGCGCTGGCTTCCGTTTGAAGAGCTGCATCACTGGCCCGTTTGTCGGGTTGTCCGGGGAGACGCGGCGCCCAATTTGACCGGGGGTTTGCAGATTGGCAACCAGCAGCGGCTGGTGTTGGGGGAGAAGGGGATCACCCCTCCGGACCCTCGGCACGGGCCTCCAGAACCGAGAACTGATTGCCCGGCGGGGGAAGAAAGTGAGCAGGGCCCTCCGGCCCGGCCTGCGCTGTCAACCCCGGGCGGCGGCCCGGGCGATCAGGCCCTGCAGGGCGTCGGCGGGGACATGGTACTGTTCGCCGCAGAACTCGCAGGTGACTTCCGTGACGCCGCTCTGAGCGTCCTTCTCAGCGATTTCCACGAGTGCGTCCGCGCCGAGCAGGACGAGCGCGCGCTCGACGCGGTCGAGCGAGCACGGACAGTGAAAGCGAACCTGCTTGCGATCCAGTGTGACGAAGCCATCCGGGAAAACGCGGCCGAGCACGTCCTCCGGGCTCTCCCCCTCGCGCAACATCGTGGTCGGGTGCGGCAACGCGCGCACGCGCTCTTCGATGTCGGCGGCGAGCCGGTCGCTCAGGCCGGGCATGAGCTGGATCATGTATCCGCCCGCCGCATCCACATCACCCGTCGCCCGCACGAACACGCCGACACCGACGGCCGACGGGATCTGCTCGCTCGACGCCAGATAATGCGCGAGATCCTCGCCGACCTCGCCCGAGATCAATTCGACGACGCCGACGTACGGTTGGCGCAGGCCGAGGTCGCGCGTGACCGTGAGCCGGCCCCGCGTGCCGACCACGCCACTGACGTTGAGCTTGCCGTCGCGGACCTGCTCGGCCTCGGTGCGCGGCCGCGCGACCAGGCCGCGCACTTCACCCGCGCCGTTCGCGGAGGCGAGCAACATGCCCGCCGGACCATCGCCGCGGATGCGGATCGTCACGAGGTGACCCGGCTCCTTCAGCGTCGCGCCGAAGAGCAGTGCACCCGTGGCCAGTCGTCCCAGCGCCGCCGTGACGGCCGGCTCCGTGCCGTGTCGCGCCTGCAGCTCTGCCACGACGGTGGTCGCATTGATGGCGAACGCACGCACCAGCCCGTCATGCGTCGCCGCGCGCACCATGTAGTTCGTGGTCCCGTTCAACATCATCGCTCATCCTGAAACGGCGACGGCCCCGTCCGACCGGGGCCGTGCCGAGCCTTCCCGTCATCGGCGCGTTGCCGCGCCCCGTCAAAAATCGTCTTCGTTGCGCAGCCGCGAACGGACCAGCGCCAGAATCGCGGCCTGCGGCACGACGAGGTACTTGTCCCCCTCGAACGTGATCTCGACCGCTGCGCGCCGGAAGAAGATCGCGTAATCGCCGACGCGCGCCTGCACCGGCAGGAACCGCGCTTCACTGCCGCCGATCTTCCACGGCTCTTCGTCCAGCTCCGTCGGCGCCGAGATCGGCGTGCCCGGACCGGTCGCGATCACTTTCCCGCCCTGAACCGCCTGGTTGTCGACCGCCGTGGGCGGTAAGTACAGGCCGACGCGCGTCCGGTCTTCCCCCTCTTCCGGTGTGATCAAGACGCGGTCCCCGACGACGATCAGCTGCTTCTCTCGCTCTTCCTCCATGAACGGAATGTCAACCTATCGGACCGGGCGGGCAAGGATCCCTGGTGGGGCTGGGGCTTGGGCTTGGGCTGGGGCTGGGGCTCGGG
>JBFJPA010000401.1:0-4687 GCA_041617355.1 Longimicrobiales bacterium | reverse complement strand
CGCCGCGGCGGCCCGCTTCGAGGGCCGCTCCGAGCTGGTGGCCGAAATGTCGGCGGAAGACGCGGAGCGGGAAGCGCGTGACGCCGAGCAGCTCGACCTGCTGCTGGCGCTCGAAACGCGATCTCGCTTGACCGTGCCCGTCCGCGTCCGAAACCAGGTGTTCGGCGCGATCGTGTTCGGAGCCGGGACGGGCCGTCGTTACACGCCCACCGACATCGCGCTGGCCGAGGAGCTCGCCGCACGGATCGGTCAGGCAACGGAGAACGCCGCACTCTACGAAGACGCGCTTGCCGCGAGCCAGTCGAAATCCAACTTCCTCGCCGTCATGTCGCACGAGCTGCGAACGCCGCTGAACGCCATTCTCGGATACGCCGACCTGATCATGATGGGCGTGCCGGAACCGGTCGGCCAACGGACGCAGCATCAGGTCGAGCGCGTGCGTGCCTCCGCCGTTCGCCTGCTCCGGCTGGTCGAAGAAGTTCTCAGCTTCGCGCGCCTCGAAGCGAACGCCGACGTCATCCGCGCCGAAGCCGTGCCGATCGCGGATCTCATCGGGGACACGCAGTCGCTGCTCGAGCCCATCGCGTCCGCGAAAGGCCTGTCCTTGTCGTTCGATGCGGAAGATCCGGCTCTCATCCTGCACACCGACGGTTGGAAGCTGCGTCACATTTTGAGCAACCTCGTTTCCAATGCGGTCAAGTTCACGGACCGTGGCAGTGTCGTCGTCCGCGTCCGAGCGGATGGCGCATGGGTCACATTCGACGTGATCGACACGGGCATCGGCATCCAGTCCGAGCATTTCGAGCGAATCTTCGATCCGTTCTGGCAGGTCGAGCAGTCCGCCACGCGGCGCTTCGATGGGTCGGGTCTCGGTCTGGGTGTGGCCCGCGCACTGGCGCAGCTGCTCGGCGGCGACATCACGGTGTGGAGCACACCGGGCAAGGGCACGACGTTTCGGGTCCGCATCCCGATCGAGCACCCGGCGGCTGCCACGTCACGATCCGCATAGACGTTTGCGGTCAGCGCAGCGCGGTGCGGTCGACCGGGAAGCTGAAGAGGTCTGCCGCTTCGCCGTCGCGCACGCGCGCGGCGAAGACAATGCGGCCGTCCCGGCACCAGCTGGGTTGGAAGACGCGGTGAAAGGCGCCGGCGAACCGCGTCAGCACAAGGCCTCTTCGGTCCAGGATCGCCAGCTCACGCCGGTACGCCGCGGGTCGTGATTCGGCGACCACGAAAGCGTCACCCGCCGGAGACCAGTCGGGCGTGAAATCGTGATGCTCGGGGTGGACCGTGATGCGCGTCACGGCTCGGCTCGCCAGGTCCAGCGTGTACAGCTCGTCGAATGCATCATCCGTATCCCGCCTCGAGAAGAAGACGAGCATCGAGCCATCGGGCGAGTGACGAGGCCAGACGTCCCGCAGCGGGTGGGTGGTGAGGCGCTCGAGTGTCAGGCCATCGACACTCACGCGGAACAGATCGGGCTGGCCGTGCCGGCTCGAGTAGAACGCGACCCACCCGCCGTCCGGCGACCAGTCGGGATGCATCTCGGTGCTGGTGTCCGCCACGAGCAACCGCTCCCCGCCCGTATCGAGATCGAGGATCCAGAGTCCGCCCGGCCCGGCAGCCGCCGATTCGGACAGACGGTGAAAGACCAGGGCCGTGCCGGCCGGCGACCACGCCGGCGCCGTCTCGTCGCCACTGGACCTGGTGACCCGTGTCGTTGCCGTCGTCTCGAGATCCAGAATGAAGAGATCTGCGTTGCCCGCGCGATCCGACGCGAACGCGATGCGTCGGCCGTCGGGCGAGCAACGCGGCGTCCGGTCCTCGGCCGGATCGTGCGTTAGCCGCACGATGCCCGGACTGTCCCGCGAGCACGAGGCGAGGACCGCCAGAACCACGGCAAAGCGCGCAAGTGACCGGATGCCCATGCGTCCAGCATGACTTGCCGCGTTGCTCGGGCGCCACAGGCCGCGCATCTTCGGCGCCGATCCCGGGCTGACTGGAGCGAATGAGGGACGAACGCGAGCGTACGAACGGCTGGCACAACGGCCGGGCACACCACGGGCCCGATGGCCGGTTCCGGTTGCCGTGGACCGTGCCGGGCCGGTCGCGCGGACTCACGGCGTTCCTGCGCTGGCAAATCGATCGGATCCGGTCGGGCGGTGGGCCGCCCCGTCCTCCGGACGGGGCACTGCCCATCGCGCCTGCCGAACCGGCCCGGCCGTCGGCCGGGCGGAGCGAGCTCCGCGTGACCTGGATCGGCCACGCGACGTTCCTGCTCCAGATCGGTGGACGCAACCTGCTCACGGATCCGGTCTGGAGCGAGCGGGCCTCACCGGTCTCCTGGCTGGGCCCACGCCGCATTGTGCCCGCCGCACTCGATTTTACGGCACTCCCGCCGCTCGACGGCGTCTTGCTGTCACACGATCATTACGATCACCTCGACCGGCCGACCGTGCTCCGCATCGTTCGCACGTTCGGCGCCGGCCTGCCGTGGATCACGCCGCTGGGGTACGCGGACTGGCTGCGCGGCTGCGGCGCGCGCACCATCGTCGAGACCGATTGGGGTGAGACGGCCGAGATCGACGGTGTCCGTCTCACCGCGCTGCCGGCGCAACACTGGACGCAACGCGAACCTGGCTCGCGCAACCGCCGGCTCTGGTGTTCGTGGCGCATTGAGGCCGCGCCCGGCGCCCGTATGTACTTCGGCGGAGACTCCGGCTGGTTCGACGGCTACCGCAGATTGGGTCGAGAGCATGGACCGTTCGACGTCACGTTTTTGCCCATCGGAGCGTACGCGCCGCGCTGGTTCATGCGACCGTTCCACATGAACCCGGAGGAGGCCGTGGACGCGTGGGTCGCGCTGGGCGCGAAAGGCCTGCTGGTGCCGATGCACTGGAGCACGTTCGTCCTGTCCGACGAGCCGGTTCTGGAACCGCCGGACCGGCTGTCCCGGGAATGGCGTCGCCGCGACCTGCCCGCGGAGCTGCTACGCATTCCGCGGCACGGCGAGACCGTCGTCGTCCCAGCGCCTGCGGGAACGGCCAGATGACCGACCCGGTCCATGAGCTCGCGCTTCTGGTCCGGTCGCGCTACGGCCTGATCGTCATCGACACGCCGGAAGACGAACGCGTGCCGACCGTGCTGCGTCTGCTCGCGAACGAGCTGAGTGTCGCTCTCTTCTTGTGGGCGCGAACGAAGGGGCTGCGCCGCGACGGCATGGACAACGCGGTGTACGGGACGAGCGACCCGGCGCAGGCGCTGGCCCACTTGCTCGGGTCGACCGTGCCCGCGTTGTATTACCTCGAGAACGCGTCCGCGCTGCTCGCCGATGCCGGGTCCACGGAGCGGCTCGTGGAAGTCGCTCAGGCCTTCTCCGATCGGCCCGGCGCCGTCATCCTCGCCGGCTCCGCGCTCGAGCTGCCCGACACCGTGCGCAGACACGCCGCCATCTTCTCGTTGCCGGCGCCCGGACCGGAAGAGTACCGCGATCTGTTGCGCCATCTGATTCGGGATCTGAGCAAGACGATGAAGGTCCGCGCCGAGCTCGAGGCTGCCGACGAGTCGCGGTTGCTCGGGAACCTGCGCGGGCTCACGCTGCTCGAAGCGGAAAAGGTCCTGACGCGTGCAATCGTCGAAGATGGCCGGCTCGCGGCCGATGACATCGAGCACGTCATCGGCGCGAAGAAGATGATCGTCGAGCGGGAGGGTGTGCTCGAATATTATCCCGTTGAAGAGACCCTCGCCGAGGTCGCCGACCTGGCCGGGCTCAAGGCCTGGCTCTCCAAGCGCAGCGCGCTCATCACGGCACCCGAGCGGGCGGCTGCCATCGGCCTGACCTTCCCGAAGGGCGTTCTCCTCATCGGCGTGCCCGGTTGCGGCAAGAGCCTGTGCGCGCGCGCCGTGGCAATGGAGTGGGGGCTGCCGCTGCTCAAGCTCGATCCCGGCGCCCTCTACAACAAGTACATCGGCGAAACGGAAAAGAACTTCCGGCGCGCGGTCGACACGGCCGAGCGTATTGCGCCGTGCGTGCTGTTCATCGATGAGCTGGAAAAGGCGTTCGCCTCCGGCGGCAGCGAGGACGGCGGCGTCTCACAACGCGTGCTCGGCAGTTTCCTGTCCTGGCTCCAGGATCGGAAGGGCGACGTCTTCACCGTTGCCACCGCCAACGACGTGTCACGACTGCCTCCCGAATTCCTGCGTAAGGGCCGCTTCGACGAGATCTTCTTCGTCGACCTGCCCAACGCGGAGTCGCGTCGCGCCATCCTCGAGATCCACCTGCGCAAGCGGAAGCAGGATCCGGCCGCGTTCCACCTCGAAACGCTCATCACCGCGACCGACGGCTTCAGCGGCGCGGAAATCGAGCAGGTCATCGTCTCCGCGCTGTACACGGTGCTCGCCGCCAATCGCGCGCTCGACACCGAAGCCCTGCTCGCCGAGGCGAAGCAGACGCGGCCGCTGTCCGTGGTGATGGCCGAGCGGGTCGCGGGGCTGCGAGAGTGGGCCCGCGGCAGGACCGTCAGCGCGAATTGACGCCGCGGGGCGCGGGCATGGGCACGGTTACGATCACGATCACGATCACGGACACGGGGACGGTCGAATGAAGACCATTCTGTTCGGTGCGACGGGCATGATCGGGTCGGGCGTGTTGCTGGAATGTCTCGACGAGCCGGCCGTGACCTCGGTG
>JBFJPA010000400.1:0-4694 GCA_041617355.1 Longimicrobiales bacterium | reverse complement strand
GAGCGGCCGGATCCGAACGGCGGAATCGCCGAATACCGTCGCTGGCGAGTCGTTCGATCTGGTCGTCAACGCGACGTCCCTCGGGCTTCGCGAGGGAGATCCCGAGCCCTTCGACCTGTCGCGGCTGGCGCGCACGGGCGCCGTCATCGATCTCGTGTACCGCCCGGGCGGGAGCGCCTGGGCCGAACGCGCCGCAGCGCGTGGCATCGCCGCCGCCGATGGTCTGGAAATGCTGTTGCAGCAAGGCGCCGCTGCCTTCGAGCGGTGGTGGGCCCAGCCCGCTCCGCTCGACGCGATGCGGTTCTCGCTGGTCGAGGCCTACGCGCCACACAGCTGACTCGTCGTCCCGGCGCGCCATG
Organism: Longimicrobiales bacterium; assembly: GCA_041617355.1. Classification (GTDB taxonomy): domain Bacteria; phylum Gemmatimonadota; class Gemmatimonadetes; order Longimicrobiales; family RSA9; genus JBFJPA01. The sequence goes on along the minus strand of JBFJPA010000400.1, from coordinate 4,335 downwards.
GCGTGGCCCCGCGGCCGCCGCCTTCGTCGATCGTGCAACCGACCCTGCGCGCACTCACGGATCTGGTTTTCGCGCCGATCTGTCTCGGCTGCCGCGGACCCATCCTGCCGACCGATCCGAGGCGACCCGTGTGCGGCCGGTGCAGGTCGTTCCTCGGACCGCCGTCGCCGCCTCTCTGTCCGCGCTGTGGTGCGCCGCTGCTCGTGACAGGCAGGACGCGCGATAGCACCTGCACCGACTGTGAGGCGTGGCCCGCGTCGCTGCGTTTCGCGCGCGCGGCCTGCCTCTACGAGGCGCCGGCCGACACTCTCGTCCACGCGTTCAAGTACAAGGGCTGGAGTGCTCTGTCCGCCATTCTTGCCGGGCTCATGGCGGGCGCGCACCTGCCAGAGGAAGTGCGGGAGGAGGCGACGACCTGTATCCCGGTGCCGACGACGGCGGCGCGGCGGCGCCAGCGAGGCTACGATCAGGCTCGATTGCTCGCGTTCGACTTCGCCCGACTCACCGGTCGGACCGTCACGCACGCCCTGGTTCGGACCGGCAACTCGACTACGCAGACCGCCTTGCAGCCGGTCGCGCGCGGGGCTAACGTGGCCGGCGGATTCCGCCTGGCAGAACGCGAAGCCGAGCGACTCCTCGGCTCCCACGTGCTCCTCGTCGACGACGTGCTCACGACGGGCGCCACCGCCGCCGAGTGCGCGCGCACGCTCGCCCGTGCCGGTGTCCGCTGCAGCAGCCTGATCACTTTCGCACGCGCCCTCGTCGGGCGTACCCGAACCTGAACGGAGAGAACATGGCCAAGGACCGCCTCCGGGTCGCCATCAACGGCTTCGGTCGCATCGGCAGAAACGTGATGCGCGCCGCCAAGAAGCGTGGCGCGCCGATCGACTTCATCGCCGTCAACGACCTGACCGATAACCAGACCCTCGCCCACTTGCTCCGCTACGACTCCGTCCACGGCCGCTACCCTGGCACGGTCGAGACCTCGGCCGACGGCCTCGTCGTCGACGGCGACAGTGTGCGCGTCCTCAGCGAGCGCGACCCCGCAAAGCTGCCCTGGAAGGACCTCGGCGTCGATCTCGTCTTCGAGGCGACCGGCATCTTCACCAAACGCGATGATGCCGCCAAGCACCTCGCCGCCGGCGCCCGCAAGGTCATCATCACCGCACCCGCCAAAGGCGAAGACGTCACTGTTGTCATGGGGGTCAACCACGACGCCTACGACGCCCAGAAGCACCACGTCATCAGTAACGCAAGTTGCACCACCAACTGCCTCACGCCCGTCGTCAAGGTCATCCGCGATGCGTTCGGCTTCCGCCGCGGCATCATGACGACCGTTCATTCCTACACGAACGACCAGCAGATCCTCGACCTGCCTCACAAGGATCTGCGGCGGGCCCGGGCCGCCGCCGTCTCCATCATCCCGACCACCACCGGAGCCGCGCGCGCGACCGGCCTCGTCATTCCGGAGCTCAAGGGCCGAATCGATGGCATGGCGATGCGCGTGCCGACTCCCGACGTCTCCGTCGTCGACTTGACCGTCGAAGTCGAGAAGAACGTGACGGTGGACGCCGTCAACGAGGAGTTCAGAAAAGCGGCGGCCGGCTCGCTCAAGGGCATCCTGAAGGCCAGTGATGAGCCGCTCGTCAGTGTTGATTACATCGGTGATGATGCCAGCGCGATCGTCGATCTGCTGTCGACGTTCGTGGTCGGCGACACGCTCGTGAAAGTCATGGCGTGGTACGACAACGAGTGGGGTTACTCCTGCCGGTGCGTGGACCTGGCGATGCACGTGAGCCGGTAGGTCGAGCGGGCCGACTCGCTCCTCCGGGCAGCGGAACAGTGGGTCGACACGATCTCGGTTTTCGGGGTTAAGTTGTTTTGTTGGCTTTGATTACGTGCAGGCATCTCAAGTGATTTCACGCCGCCGCTGGGCGTTGACTCGCGCCGTGGCGGCGTGTTAGAGTCGAAGTTCACGAAGGGCGAATCGCGGGCAGCGTCCGTCCACCCCGGAGGGACAGGCGATCGCACCTCAGGCTGGAACCGTTCGACGGATCCACGGCTGGAGGAGCGATGAACGTTGGCGAATCCCAGAGGTTGTACGGCACCTACCGGTGCCCGGTGTGCGGCCACCGCGATGGAACGGAGCTCGACAGTGGTGGCGCGACGCGGATGCTGAGTTGTTCGTACTGCCAGTCAGTTTTGGAAGTACACGGCCTCGGCGCGGCCTCGAATCGATTCGAGGCGAAGCTGGCGGCGGCGACAGGCAAGGCGTGAACGGGGCCGAATCCCGACACGCCAGCGGCCACGGGACGGAATCCCGTGGCCGTTTTTCATCATCGCCCGTGGAAGCCGCGACGCGCGACGCGATGCAGACGCTGCTCGGCCTGGAGCGTGTGTCGGCGCGGGAAATGTTCACCGAGCTTCCGCACGGCCGAGTGTTTCACCTCGAAGCCGGCGCTGGCCCGCCACTCGTCTTGTTTCAGGGCGCGGGCGGCGGGGCGGCGAACTGGTATCGGCTGCTCGGTCCGTTGTCGCGCTCACGTCGTGTGCTTGCACCGGAGCTGCCGGGGTTCGGGCTATCCGACGCGGTCACGGCGCGTGCGCCACTCGGCGAGCATGCGGCCGAAATCCTGTCGGCGTGGCTGGACGCCAACGTCCCGGGCGGCGCGGTCGACATCGTGGCGACATCGTTTGGCGGTCTGGTCGCGCTGCGCTTGGCCGCGGCTCGTCCCGATCGGGTTTCGCACGCGGTGCTCCTGAATGCGGCCGGACTCGGACGCGGTGTGGCGGCGCCGGTACGTGCCGCCGGACTGCCGGTCGTGCGTGAGCTGCTTCGCACGCCGAGCCGCTGGGGGACCGCGCTGCTCTTCCGTACGCTGCTCACAACGGACCGCTCCCGTCTCCCGCCCGCGCATCAGGCAGCGATCATCGAGTACACGTGGCGTGCGACGCAGCGGGGCGCGGGAAGGCAGCTGGCCGAAGCGCTCGCAATGTTCGCGAATCTGCGTGGCCAGAGGGAGGTCCTCTCATCGGCGGACCTCGCCAGGATTCGCTGCCCGGTCCTGATCGTTTGGGGCGCGGCCGATCGGTTCCTGCCCGCGCGGCACGCCGCGCGGGCAGCGCGCGCGATCCCGACCGCGCGGTCCGTCCTGCTCGGCGGCATCGGCCACTCGCCGAACTGGGAGGCACCGGCCGAAGTGCTGCGCGAAATCGACGCATTCCTGGCGATTCCTTGATGCAGTCGGCGACCCCGCTCTACCTTGCCGGCGCCGCCCGCCCGTCGACGCGGCGAACGTGTTCCGTCCGGTACAGGGGGTTCGGGTCATGCTGAGGATGGGGCTGGACGAGTTGGACGCGGGTCGACTCAACGGAGCGCGGGTCCTCGTCCGCGCGGATTTCAACGTGCCGGTGGAAGACGGCAAAGTCACCGACGACACGCGCATCCGTGCGACCCTCGCCACGCTTCGCTATCTGACGACGCAGCAGGCACGCACGATCGTCGTGTCCCACCTCGGCCGGCCCAAAGGGAAACAGGACCCGCGTTACACGCTCGCTCCCGTCGCCGAGCGCCTGCGCGACTTGATCGATGCCGACGTCTCGTTCGTCGACGCGACGACGGGGGAAGCCGCGAAAGCAGCCGTCTCGAAGCTGGCACCAGGGTCCATCCTGCTGCTCGAGAATGTCCGTTTCGACCCGGGCGAGGAGGAAAACGCGGCCGATCTGTCCCGCAAGCTTGCCGACCTCGCCGACCACTACGTCAATGACGCATTCGGCACGGCGCACCGTGCGCACGCCTCGACGACCGGCGTCGCCGAGATGATTCGCGCGAAGGGGGGTGCGGCGGTGGCCGGTTTCCTCATGGAACGCGAGCTGCGTTTTCTCGGCGCGGCGTTGTCGAATCCGAAACGGCCGTTCGTCGCGATTCTCGGCGGCGCCAAAATCTCGGGGAAGATCGATGTGATCGAGTCGCTCTTGCCCCGTGTGGACCAGCTCGTGATCGGTGGAGCAATGGCGAATACGTTCTTCCGTGGGCTCGGCCTGGAAACGGGCCGGTCATTGGTCGAAGATGAACGCGTGGAAATGGCCAAGGATCTGATGCGCGTCGCCGGCGAGAAGCTGTTGCTGCCGATCGATTGCGTCGTCGCAAAAGAGGCGGAGCCCAGCGCGACGAAGGCCATCGTGGAACGTGATGCCGTACCGCCCGACGGCCGCATCCTGGACATCGGGCCGCGCAGCGTCGCCGCCTTTGCCAGCGTGCTCGACCATGCGGCGACCGTCGTCTGGAACGGGCCCATGGGATTGTTCGAGATCGCCGACTTCGCGGAGGGGACG
>JBFJPA010000399.1:0-4750 GCA_041617355.1 Longimicrobiales bacterium | reverse complement strand
GCTGGTCGCGTTTTCGACGTCCAGCTCGAGCGCGACGCTGCCGGTCACGCTCGAGAAGGCGCAGGAGAATCTGGGCGTGTCGCGCGAGGTCTCGTCGTTCGTGCTGCCGCTCGGCGCGACGATCAACATGGATGGCACGGCGCTGTACCAGGCCGTGGCGGTCATGTTCGTGGCCCAGATCTACGCGGTGCCCATGGGGATCACGGAGCAGCTGACGATCGTCCTGACGGCGACGCTCGCCAGCATTGGCGCGGCCGGCGTACCGAGCGCGGGCATCATCACGTTGATCCTCGTGCTGAACTCCGTCGGTCTCGGCGCACAGACGCAGGCCGGCATCGCGCTCATCCTCGGTGTCGACCGGATCCTCGACATGATCCGCACGGCGGTCAACGTCACGGGCGATCTCACCGTCGCCAGCGTCGTGGCGCGCACCGAAGGCGAGGCCATGGTGCCGCACCCGGAGGACCATCCGATCCGGTTGGGGAAGGTCTAGGTCTGGGGCTGGGGCTGGGGCTTCACGCCTTCCGAACCCGTTTGCGCGTCGTCGCCTTTCGCTTCTGATGCAGCGCGAGCGAGACCACTTCATCCATGCGGCTGACGAAGCGGAACGTGATGTTCTCGCGCACGTCTTCCGGCACATCGCGCAGGTCCCGCTCGTTGCCACGCGGCAGGATGACATCCTGGATGTCGGCGCGGTGCGCGGCCAGCACTTTCTCCTTGATGCCGCCGACCTCGAGCACCTTCCCGCGTAGCGTGACTTCGCCGGTCATGGCGATGTCGTGGCGAATCGGCCGATTGGACAGTGTGGATGCGATGGCGAGTGTGACGGCGACACCGGCGGACGGGCCATCCTTCGGAATGGCGCCGACCGGGAAGTGCACGTGGACATCGGACTCGCGGAAATCCTCTTCCGCGATGCCGAGCGCGTTGCCACGGCTGCGCACGTAGGAATACGCTGCATTGACGGACTCGCGCATGACTTCACCGAGCAGGCCCGTGATGATGAGGCGGCCGGTGCCGGGCATGCGCAGCGCCTCGATGAACATCAGCTCGCCGCCGGCGGCGGTCCAGGCGAGGCCGGTGACGACGCCGATCTCGGGCTGGCTCTCGGCTGTGGTCGCGACGTAGCGCGGCAGGCCGAGAATGGACTCGATGCGTTCGGGATCGAACTCCCAGGTCGAGTCGTCACCCTGGGCACGAGCGCGGGCGCGGGTGCGCAACAGCGTTTCGAGGCTCCGGCGCATGGCGCCCATGCCGGCGTCCCGCGCGTAGCCGTAGGCCACGTACGACAGACTGTGCTCCGGAAAGGCGACGTCCTGCCCGTCGAGGCCATGGGCGTCGATGAGGCGCGGGATCATGCGGACGCGCGCGATCTCGACTTTCTCTTCCGGTGTGTACCCGGCGAGACGGACTTCGAACATCATGTCACGAAGGTCGCGCGGGATGCGGTGGAAATCCTGTGCGATGCCGACGAACAGGACATCGCCGAGGTCGACGGGAAGGTCGAGGTAGCGGTCGTAGAACTCGCCCGTCGTGTGGGCGCGCAGGATTTCCTCCATCGCCTCGACAGGATCGCCTTCCGCCTTGCCGAGTCCGATCTCGTCCATCTCGGTCAAAACCATGACGGGGTCGCGCACACCGACGTCGCGCAGCGCGGAGACGATCTTGCCGGGCTGAGCGCCGAGGCGGATGCGACGCAGGCCGACCAGCTGGGACTCGCCGCGCGCGCCGAGCTCGACCCTGCAGATGGGCCGGCCCAGGCCGCGCGCGAGCGCATCGACGAGGGATCGCTTGCCCACGTCGGGCGGGCCGACGAGACACGGAATGGGTCCGTGCAGGTTGCCGCGGAGGTGGGCGACGGCGAGGTGGTCGAGCATCCGCTCCTTCGGCTCGGCCAGGCCGGTCAGTGCATCATCCAGCGCCGCCTGGACCTTGCCGAGGTCGATCTCCCTCGTGGCGGCCGCGCTCCGCCACGGCACGTGCAACAACCAGTCGATGTAGGTGCGGATCTCGCCGGCGTCGGGACTGGCCGGGTGCACGGCGCGCAGCCGCTCGATTTCGGCGCGTGCTTGCACGGTGACACGGCCGGGCAACTGCGCCGTCTCGATCTGACGCAGGAGGTCGACGGCTTCGCGTTCGGCCGCGTCGACATCGCCGAGCTCGGTCTGCAACATCTTGATGCGCTGGCGCAGCTCGGCAGCTCGCTGGACCGGCGTCGAATCGGCGGGCTCGGGCGGCGCCTCCTTCATGCGTTCTTCGGCGAGCTTCCGCACGCGCCGGAGTTGGCTTTCGATCTCCTCGCAGACGAACGCCAGCCGGTCGGTCACTGCCATGCGCTGGAGCACGCCGTCTTTGCCGGTGACGGAGAAGTTCGTGAGTGTCGCGACGAGATCGGCGAAGCGGCCCGGGTCGGCGAGGTTCATGCGCAGGATGCGCGGCACCTCGTTGGGGATGCGGTCGACCTCGACGGCCAGGGCCTCGAGCGCGTTCAAGGTGCGGGCGATGTAGTTGCGGGCGTCCTCTTCCGGCGCGCCGACCTCATCGGCGGGCTCGATTTTGGCCAGCAGGTAGCCCCCGACGTCGGTGACTTGGCGCAGACGCACCCGACGCAGTCCCTGCACGGTCGTCTGGACGGTGCCCCCGGGCATGTTCAGGCGATCGGAGATGCGGGCGGCGACGGCGATCTTGCCGGAAATCAGCCCGGGCTCGATCGGGTCGTCCGGTTCGCCGGGCGCGACCACGGCCGCGACCACCAACCCGTCTTCGGGACGGGCCGCGAGCATTTCGAGGGTCGAAGGAATGCCGACCTGTACGCCGATCACACCGAGCGGATACACCACGGTGCTGCGCAGCGGCATCACGGGCATCGTCTGCGGAAGGCGGTCGTCGGTCGAGCGTCTCGCCATGAAGCGGCCGGTTCGAGGGGGAGCGGGGCGCGGCGGCAGTCGTCGGCCCCGGACTGACGATACAGGCGCAGATTAGCGTGCGGCCCGGCCTCAGGCCAGCGCGTGTGACAGGGCTCGGCCCGCCTCGGCCAGGTCGGTCCAGATCTGGCTGGCGTCCACATCGACGAATGCACCCTCGCGAACGCGCCACCGGCCGCCCACCATGACATCCCGCACGTCTTGCCCGGTCGCGGCGTACACGATGTTCGCCGCAACGTTGTCCACGCGGGAATCGGCAAGCAGCGGCTGGAGCCTTGGCGTCGCCGCGTCGATCAGAATGAGGTCGGCCTTGCGGCCCGCCGCGATGCACCCGCGTTCCGCGCCCTCGCCGAGGACACGCGCGCCGTTCGTCGTCGCACAGCGCAGCAGGTCGACCGCGGGGATGGCACCCGCGCCGAACGCGAGCGACTGCGACAACCCGAGCAGCCGGGCCTCCAGCAGCAGGTCGTTGCCGTTGTTGCTGACGGCGGAGTCCGTGCCGAGCGCGATCGGCACGCCTGCGGCGGCCAGAGGCGTGAGAGGCGCGATTCCGTCGCCGAGCTTCATCTCGGCCGCCGGCGACGCCACGATGCAGGCGCCGCGTTCGACGACGAGCCCGCACTCACCTTCGTCCAGGTGAACGGCGTGAGAGAGGAGCATTCGCTCTGACAACAGGCCGTATCGATCGAGCAACGGGATCGTGGTCACACCCCAGCGGCGGCGGGCGAGGCGGCGGCGCACCTGCGTCTCGGCGGCGTGCATGACGATCCGTTCGCCGCGTGCCGCTGCCGACGAGGCCGCTTCCAGCTCGCTGCGATCGAGCGCCTCTTCCGCGTGCAGTCGATACATTCGAGGCGGGCAAAGACCTGTCGCCGGCACGGCAGCCGCCGGGGCAAACGCCCTGTCGCGGATGGTCACGTGCCCATTCAGACCGATGTCGGCGAGGACCTCGGCAGCCACGTCATCGGCGCCGACGGTGACGCCGTAACACGCGACCGTCGTCGTGCCGGACAGCAGGCAATCCGCGAGGGCCGCGCGGATGGCCGCGCGCTGATAGGTCCGACCTGTGTCCGATCCGAGCAGCTCGAGCGCCCGATTGAAGCCGGTGGCCCGGCGCCACGCGTGCAGGTCGAGACCTTCGACCCACCCCTTCAGAATGTGGGCCTCCGGGTGCAGGTGCGCATTCACGAGTCCGGGCAACAACACGGTTCCGGAGGCGTCGAAGGTGCGTGCGCCGGGGAAGCGTATGCGCAGCGTGTCTGGCGGACCGACGGCCACGATCCGGTCCCCACCCACGGCCACGGAAAGCTGGCCGGCCGTGTCCGTATCGTCGAGGGTGAGAACCCACGCGCCTTCGATGATCAGCTCGGCGTCGGCGGGCGGGCGGTCGCGCGAGCGAACATCGGCATCGCTCATGCCGGATCCACGCCGAGGATCGCGGCGGCGTTCGCGTAGAGCAGCCGCTCGAGCGCGTCGGCATCGAGTTGCAGGGCGCGGATCGCGGCCACGTTCTCTCCCGGACTGCGCGGCATCGCCGGCCAGTCGCTGCCGAAGACCATCTTCGCCGCGAGCCGGTCCAGGCGGGGGAACAACTCGCGGAGTTGAGACGGCACCAACCCCGCCACATCGATGTAGACGTTCGCATGATGCGAGGCGAGGAACGCACACTGGTCATACCACCAGCCGCGGCCGCCGTGGGCCATCACGATCGTCAGACCAGGGAAGTCCACGGCCACATCATCCAGGTAGATCGGCTCGCAATACTTCATGCGCGTGCCGGGGATGACAGAGCTGCCGATGTGCATCAGGACGGGTAGCCGGTGCCG